>JAHYJD010000003.1 GCA_019429365.1 Bacteroidales bacterium
AGGAGTTGATAAATGCGTCGGCAGCTACGTTGAGCCCAACATGTTTCATGCTGGTCATGGTGCGCCGTCCGGCATACGACATACCCAGGGCGGTTTCTGCTGCGGTTTTTTCGTTGGCACACCAGCTGGCCACAATGCCTTTTTCGCGGGCTTCGCGCGAAGCACGCACATACTCGGTGATCTCGGTAGATGGGGTGCCGGGGTAGGCATAAATGCCCGACATCCCCGCATCGATGGCGGCCTGTGCAATGGCCTCATCACCCAATAACAACAATTTCTGCATAACTATAGGGATTTTTATTATTTGGATTAATTTTTGGTATTGCACAAAACTAAATAAAAAATTACACCTGCCCTGAAATCTTTATACAGATTGATAAAACATTTGCTTTTTTAAGGAGTTTACTTAAAAAACGCATTGCACAATTTGCTATCTTTCGGGGCATCTTTTATGGCATAAATGAATTTTCTGGCTCACATATACCTGTCAGGCGAAAATGAGGATATTCTTCTTGGCAACTTTATTGCCGATATGGTTAAGGGCCGGCAGATCGACAACTTCCATCAGGGTATTGTGGACGGCATATTGTTGCACCGCAAAATAGATACTTTTACCGATACCCACCCCATAGTCGATCAGAGCAAGAACCGCCTGCGCAACAAGTACCGGCTATACTCCGGGGTGGTGGTCGATATGTTTTACGATCATTACCTGGCACGTTACTGGAATGAATATTCGCGGTATGCGCTTACTCGTTTCGTGAAGGAGGCTTATAACATTCTGCTGAAAAACTACTTTCTGCTCCCGGTGCGGGCCAAAAACGTGCTGCCCTATATGGTTTCTTCAAACTGGCTGGTAAATTATGCCGATTTGGATCATATGGAAAAATATTTTATCGGGATGTCGCAGCGCACGCCTTTTAAGTCGGGCATTGAAAATGCAGTAGAAGATCTCAAATTGCATTATGATGCCTTTGAAGACGAGTTTCGCACCTTTTTTCCTGAGCTTGTTTCTTATGTTGAAATGCAAGGTATCTCCCACCTGCATCATAAAAAAATCCGCTGATTAATACCAGGCTTTGGGTATTAAATAATCCTGCACATAATCCTGAATGGCCTCTTCGAGCGAATAAAAGGGTAGGATATAGCCAATCTGCCTCAATTTTTCCATGGGGGCTTCGGTAAAGTACTGGTATTTATCACGAATGTCTTCGGGGGTATCGATAAAACTGATTTCGGTTGTTTTGCCCATGGCCGCAAAGGTGGCTTTGGCCAGGTCGATAAAAGTGCGTGCCTGTCCTGTACCGAGATTATAAATTCCCGAATGTTGTTTAAGCAACATGAGGAAATACATCACATTAACCACATCCTTCACGTAAATAAAGTCGCGCAATTGTTCTCCATCGCGGTAGCTGGGGTGGTGCGAGCGAAACAACTCCATGCGCCCGGTTTCTTGTATTTTTCTGAAGGTGTGATATACCACCGATGCCATGCGCCCCTTGTGGTATTCGTTGGGTCCGAATACATTAAAAAATTTAAGACCGGCCCAGAAATAGGGTTTTTCCTTTTGCTGCAGAGCCCATTTGTCAAAGTCGTTTTTGCTTTCCCCGTAAGGGTTCAGGGGTTTGAGCTTTGCAATAAGTGCGTGATCGTCGTTGTAGCCATGCTCGCCGGCCCCATAAGTGGCGGCCGAACTGGCATATATCAGGGGCAAATCAAACTTTGCACATGCGGTCCACAAATGCTTGGAGTAATTCAGGTTAAACTTGTCGAAAATGGCTTTCCTGAATTCGGTGGTGTCGGTGCGGGCACCCAGGTGAAAAATGAAATTGACCTGGCGGTGGTTGTCGTGCAGCCATTCAAGAAATACTTCGCGATCGATGCGCTGCCGGTAAATTTTGTTCACAAGATTCTTATTCTTCTCGGGATTGGAGAAATCGTCCACTAACAAAATGTCGGTAAAGCCCTTGTTGTTGAGCTTGTTTACCAGGCAACTCCCGATAAATCCTGCAGCACCGGTTACTACGATCATAATTTCAGATTATTAAGGGTTTGGCTGGTTGAGTTCTTTTTTCAGGTTAAGCAAGAAGTCGCGGATTTTGTCGAGCGATTTAACGATTTCGAAATCGCGCTGCACGTCCTGTGGATTGTTCCTGAGTTTTTCGCGTGCGCCCTGCAGGGTGTAACCTCTTTCCTTTACAAGGTGAAAGATGAGGTGAAAGTTATCTACATCGGTGGGCGTGAAATAGCGGGTTCCTTTCCTGTTTTTGTGGGGTTGAATGATATCGAATTCTTTTTCCCAAAAGCGGATCAGCGAAGTGTTGACCTTAAACATTCTGGCTACCTCGCCAATGGAGTAGTAAATTCTTTCGGGCTTATGGTCGGGTTTTTGCATTGCCAAAGGCTTTGATAGGTAAAATTAAGAAAACCTTACGGATTGAGCGGGCTGTTCATAAAAAAAGGCCCGTAAAAAGGGCCTTTTGAGAAAAATTGTGAATTTCGTTACGACAGCGACTGGTTCACGCGGGAAGCCACTTCAATGATGTATTCAAATTCTTCGGGTGTCAGGTCGTTGTAGAAATAATTAACCGGGTTTACTTTCTTGCCGTTGCGTATTACCTCGTAGTGCAGGTGGGGGCCGTTTGAAATGCCGGTGTTGCCAACGAGTCCGAGGATTTCACCTCTTTTCACTTCCTGTCCCGGCCTCACATTGACTTTGCTCATGTGGGCATAGAGGGTGGAGTAGCCGTAGCCATGGTCAATCTCCACCATTAAGCCGTAGCCGGAATTGTCGCGCTGGGCACGCTTTATAACACCGTTACCAGTTGCATAAATCGGGGTACCGGAAGGTGCAGTAAAGTCGACCCCGGTGTGCATACGCAGGGTTTTATAAATGGGGTGAATACGATACCCAAAACCTGAAACCAGGCGCTCAGTGCCTTTTGCCATTGGAATGATGGCCGGGATGGAAGCCAGCATATCCGCTTTGTTTTTGGCCATATCAAATACTTCGTCATACGAGCGCGACTGTACATACATCTGACGCGAAATGCGGTCGATGCGCTGCATGGTAGCACTTATCAACTCGCTGTTTTCAAAGCCATCGAGGTGGCTGTAACGGTCGGTGCCGCCAAAGGCAGCCTCGCGCACGGTGCGCGGAATGGGCTCCGCTTCGAAAATTACCCGGTAAATGTGGTCGTCGCGTTCTTCCATGTCGGCCATTACCGAGCCGATAATGTCCAAACGATCGTTAATGATCTGGTACTGTGTTTTAAAATGCTCAATTTCCCGACGCAGCATCTTTTCTTTCGGGGAATCAAAAAAAGTATAACCAATACTGAGCACAATCACCGAGAAAACCATCCCGGCAAAGACGATTCTTAAAAATACTTTTAACTTATCCCAGAAAGTTTCATCTACCTTTTCAACCGCAAGCGACTTGGTGTTGAACTGATACTTAACTTTTTTACCCATGGTGTGAGTATGGTCTTTCTGTATGGATTACAATTAGGAAAAAGGCTTAAAAGCTAATATTGTCTTGAAGTAGCAACGTACCCTTTCCTTGAGATGTTGCAAAACTAAGGAAAAATAAATTAATTTTGCGTTTCAACGCTAAAAAAAATACATAAAAATTTCTTTAAAATCTGCTCATTATCAATGAACTCCATACAGATTCGTCAGGCTTTTCTCGATTTCTTTTCATCCAAGCAACACTTTGTCGCTAATTCGGCGCCAATGGTCATAAAAAACGACCCTACGCTTATGTTTACCAATGCCGGCATGAACCAGTTTAAAGATATTTTTCTGGGGAACTCGCCTGCCAATCATCTTCGGATTGCCAACTCTCAAAAGTGTCTTAGAGTTTCGGGCAAGCACAACGACCTGGAAGAAGTGGGCCACGACACTTACCACCATACCATGTTCGAGATGCTGGGCAACTGGAGTTTTGGCGATTACTTCAAAAAAGAAGCCATCGCCTGGGGTTGGGAACTGCTTACGGAAGTCTATGGACTGGAAAAAAACCGTCTTTACGTAACTGTTTTTGGAGGCGACAAGGCCGATGGGCTGGAGCCCGACAATGAAGCTTATGATTACTGGAAAGCGTTTGTTAGCGAAGACCGTATTCTGTATGGCTCCAAAAAAGACAACTTCTGGGAAATGGGCGAAATTGGTCCCTGTGGTCCCTGCTCTGAAATACATATAGACCTTCGCGATGAGGACGAACGCCAGGCCATGCCCGGTAAAGATCTGGTAAATAACGACCACCCGCAGGTGGTAGAGATTTGGAACCTGGTGTTTATTCAGTTTAACCGCATGAACAATGGCGAGTTGAAAAGCCTTCCTGCAAAGCATGTCGATACGGGAATGGGCTTTGAGCGCCTTTGCATGGCCCTGCAGGGGAAAAAGTCGAACTACGACACCGACGTTTTCCAGCCATACATTCAGAAACTGGCTGAAATGACTGGCATTTCTTACGGAAGTGGGAAGATGACTGACGTAGCCATGCGTGTGGTTTCTGACCACCTGCGTGCCGTAGCCTTTGCCATTGCCGACGGTGAACTTCCTTCAAACAATAAGGCTGGCTATGTGATTCGACGCATCTTGCGCCGGGCCATTCGCTATGGGTACACCTTCCTCGAGTTCCGCGAACCTTTTGTGCACAAGCTGCTGCCTGTTATGGTCGAAAACATGGGAAAGGCTTTTCCTGAACTTACCGCGCAACAAGACCTGATCTCTCGTGTAATTGCTGAAGAGGAAACCACCTTTTTACGCACGCTGTCGGTGGGTATTCATAAATTTGATCAGTACCTGGCAGCCCATCCCGAAAAGAAAGTGGTGGATGGACAGTTTGCCTTCGAACTTTTCGATACTTATGGATTTCCAATTGACCTTACCCGGCTGATGGCCCGCGAGCAGGGCTGGGAGGTGGATATGGAAGGCTTTGCCGCCGGCATGGAAGCCCAGAAAACACGCAGCCGCGCCGCAGGCACCATTGAGACCGGCGATTGGGTGGAGCTTAAGCCCGCCACCGCCGAAACTTTATTTCTTGGATACGACCAGCTGGAAGCCGAGGTAGAACTGATCAAGTATCGCCGGGTAAGCAGCAAGGGCAAGACATACTACCAGCTGGTGTTCGACAAAACGCCATTTTATGCTGAGTCGGGCGGGCAGGTGGGCGACCGTGGTGTGCTCGAAAGCGGGGATACAAAAATTCATATTTCCGACACCCAGAAAGAGAACAACCTGGTGGTGCATATTGCTGAAAAAATTCCGCAACAAATGCCGTCGCATTTTCTGGCAAAAGTCGATGGAAGAAAAAGGCAACTTACCGCCAACAACCATACTGCCACCCACCTGTTGCATGCGGCTCTCAGGGAAGTGCTCGGCCACCATGTGCAGCAAAAAGGATCGCTGGTCAATGAAGAGCGCCTGCGCTTCGACTTTTCGCATTTTTCTCGCATGACCCAGGAAGAAATAGAAAAAGTCGAACAAATTGTCAATGCCAGGATCCGGGAGAACATCTCGCAGGAAGAACACCGCGAAATGGAAATGGCCGAAGCACAAAATATGGGCGCCATGGCCCTCTTTGGCGAAAAGTACGGCGATAAGGTGCGTGTCATTTCTTTCGACAAGAAATTCTCTACCGAGCTTTGCGGTGGCACCCATGTGCACTCCACCGGCCAGATCGGCCTGTTCCGCATTGTCTCCGAAGGTGCCATTGCTGCCGGCATACGCAGGGTGGAGGCCATTACCGGAGCCGATGCCGAAAGGTTTGTAAATGAAAAAATCAAGGAATTGGATGCCATCCGTTCACTCCTCAGAAACCCTAAGGACACGGTTCATGCCGTAGAACAACTCCTGGAGCAAAACGAAAGCCTTCGCAAAAAACTGGATGCTGCTCAAAAAGATCAGGCAGGGCAGCTGGTGGAAGAAATGGCCGCCAAAACTGAGAAAATTGGCGGGGTGAATTTTATTGGTCAGCTGGTTGAAATGGATGCCAAAATGGCCAAGGACCTGGCCTTTGCCATCAAGAATAAGGTCGATAATCTTTTCCTGGTGCTTGGACATGCTATCGATGGCAAGCCGGGCATTGTGGTGATGATATCGGAAAACCTTGTGAAGGAACGCAACCTGCACGCCGGAAACATTGTGCGCAATCTGGCTGCTCATATCCAGGGTGGCGGTGGTGGTCAGCCTTTCTTTGCTACCGCTGGAGGGAAAAACCCAGCCGGACTTGACAAAGTGATTTCGGAAGCCCGAAAGTTGCTGGTATAGAGTTAGTGGTCTAACTTTCAAATCGTCCGCAAAGTGCCTGGAACGGGCAGAACTTGCAGTTTTCCTGTTTTTCAGTTTGTGAAAAAACTTCGGAGGGATCCATTATTCTTTCAGCAAGGGTTTGCAGCAATCTTCCAAACTCATTTATTGGATCCAGTCCAGCATCGGGTCCTTTGGGGTCCACTTCAGATTTCAGAAAACCTGATTTGAGGTTGCGCATGGAAAAGATGCCCGATTCCACATTGGTTTCTTCAGGGTTTTCATGTTGGTAAAGCCAGGTATAGGCCAATACCTGGAAAGCTTTCTCATATTTTACGTCTTCGATAAGCTGGTCAAAGACCTTTATCCTTAAAGCCCGTTCGTCCACCTTGCCTGTTTTGTAGTCAATTACCCTAACAGTGCTGCCAAGTTTGTCGATGCGGTCAGTCTTTCCGCTGATCTTCACTTCTGCTATTTTGCCTGCCACCTCCACTCTTATGCTGCCGCTTAATTTGGCTTCAGTGTCGATCAAAGTGAGGAGTTGACCCTGCTGCTGCGCTTCTTGCAGGCGGCTGTGTTCCCATTTCAAAAAGTTTTCAATTTGCCTTTTTGCCAGGCTGAACAGCAGAAGGTTCTTGCCGCTGTTAATATCCCCTTCCGGATAATGCTCGCTGAATCGGCGAATGGTCAGTTCATGCACTTTGTCCTGCATGGCACTGACCATCTCCGGGCTTATAACCTGCTTTTTAAAAGAGCTGTAAAGGTCTTCGAGCACACCGTGCACCACATTGCCCATGGTGCTGGCTTCAATGGTTTCTTCTACCTCTTCGGCTTCGCGCAGACGGGCCACTTTTTCCAGGTAAAACTTCAGTGGACAGCGGATAAAGGTGTTGAGTGCCGAAGGAGAAAGGCCGAATGAGCCCATCTGTTCAAGGCGGGCCATGATTTCTTCGTCCTTGATAATGCTGATCCCTTCTTTCCCGGTTTTTATGGCAGGGCTCAGGCTAACCAGCTCTGAGCTAAGTTCGGTGGTGGGATTGAAGTCAGGCAATTCGTGCTGCAATTGTGTGATGAACCGGCTTTGCTCGCTGCTTCCCATACCTCCAGACTCCGTATTGTAAATCAGGTATACATTCTCGGCACGCTGCAACAAACGGTAAAAATGATAGGCGTACACTGCATCCTTGTCGGAATGTACCTGCAAGCCAAACTTGCGCTTTACCTCAAAGGGAATGAAAGAATTACCTGATTTTCCTTTGGGTATGACATCTTCGTTGGCCGAAATCAAAATGATGTTTTTGAAATCGAGGTTGCGGGTTTCGAGCATGCCCATTACCTGAAGGCCTTCCACTGGCTCGCCCGAAAAGGCCAGACGGGTTTCGGCCACGGTTTGCTTAATAATCAGCCAGAGGGTCCGAATACTCTGAATGGATTGGCTGCCAGTAAGTACCGATTCGATGCGTGATAAAATGCGACCGTAATAGTAAAGGGCCTCAAAATCGATAAAGAACGGACTTTTCTGCAGGCTATCGAAGCTTTCTCCTCCTTTTTGCCTGAATGCGGAATCGAGCCGCAGGCTTATTTCACGCAGCGCCGGAATGACCAGATTTATTTCATTTGGCCAGTTTTCTGAGAGGAAATGAAATGAACCGGCGAAATCCTCACTTGCCTCAGTAAGGGTTAACAGATCGTCAAAGCGATAGAAAGTCCGATTCGATTGACTGATGGCGCGCAGCAATTTGTCGAGTTTTTGCTGGCCAGTAACCGGATCGTAAAGCAGGGCAGAGCAGGTGTTCGAAAAAAACCGGAGCAGATCTTTATAATAAAATGCCGGTGGCTGCCCGTTGTGTGCCGCGTTAAGGCGGTCGGCCGTGAGGTGCAGCTGCAGCAACGCTTCGAAAAAGCCGTGCAGGCTGGTCTTGGCCAGCGGATAACCCATGGTGATGTTTATGGCCCTGGCCCTTTCGGGAAGGGCGTTCAGCACAGGGATCAGCAGGTTCTCATTGGCCAGCACCAGCGCCGTTTGTTCGTTGAGGGGCAAGCCAGCATTGACATCCAGGATGTTGCCTGCAAGCTGGGCCTGGTTCACATTGCGGGCAATGCCCAGCACTTTGACCTTCTTTGGGTTGCTGAACAAAGAATCTTTCTTTTCCCCGAAAGGGATATCCCACTTTTTTCGATACTTCCGTATAAAATGACCGGCCTCATGGCGTGGATTGTCTTCGTAGTAAGGGTCAGAATCACTGATCACCTCGGCCAGTCCAGCCTTTTTTAGTGTGTCGATAATGCTTTCTTCGGCCTGGTTCAGGGCGTTGAAACCGGCAAAGATCACCTTTTTCCAGGGCAGTATGTCGGGGTTTTGTTTCAGGTTATCGGCAGCCTTTCGGTAGGACATACCCTGATAGGCCATGTTTTTCTCACCAAGATAGCTGCGCAGGGCCTGGTGATACTGGCTGAATTTATTGAAAAAATCGAGATAATTCTGCTGAAACTCGGTCAATTCCTTGCCATCGGGATTCCAGGTCTCTATGCTTTTCAGGTCTTTGAGGTAGGCAAATAGCTCCTCTGGTTTTTCGAGGGCGGCATCAATTTCATCAAAGTCGCGCAGCAGCACGCTGCCCCAGCGCAGAAAATCGTCAACGCTTTCGCTCCTTTCGCCTTCAATGCTTTGATACACTTCATAAAAATGAAACATCAGGCTAAGGTTGTCGGCCACCTGCAGTCCGCTGATGCGGTTCACAAAATCTTCGATACTCAGGAAGGCCGGCGACCAGGTGGGCTGCTTCACTTTTTTTGAAAAATGCTTTCGCAGGAAAAGGCCTGCCCGGCGGTTGGGCGTTACCAGGCAAATTTCGCCGGTGTCGCTGGGGTATTTTTCAAAAATATGGTCGGCAACTTCTTCGAGGAAACTCAGCATAGCTCTTGGCGTGATTTAGGTTTGCTGCCGAAAATTACTCAGTTTTCCCGAAAAAACCCGAAAGGAAGGGGTAATTATTCTTGGGCAGAATCAGAAAAGGTCAGGATGCTGATCATAAAGGGCCCGGGCTTGTTCCAGTTTTTCGGGGGTGCCAATGTCGGCCCAGTGTTTCGGACTGTGCTCAAAGGCTATGATGTCAAAGGTTTTGGCCAGACGAAGGTAAACCTCATTTATTGAAAAAACACCGGCTTCGTTTATGAGTTCCAGCAGCTTTGGGCTAATGATATGTACTCCGCTGAAGGCTTTTCTAACCAGCCGCTGACCCGGTTCAGGACCGCAAAGAATCATCTGGCCGGTGGCAGTGTTTTCCCAACCTGCGAGTTTCCCTTTATCCCATAAAAAATACCTTGAGGTTTTCCTCCGACTTACGGCCAGTGTAGCCAGGGCTCCTGTTTCATTATGCGAAGTAACAATTGCGCCCAAGTCGATATCGGAAAGCACATCCACATTATGAAGCAAGATGGGCTCCTCGCCCTTGAGCATTCGGGCAGCCTTCAGCAGGCCGCCGCCGGTGTCGAGCAGCACATCAGATTCGTCCGAGATTAAGATTTCTATCCCCGGAAAGTGAATCCTTTCAATAAATGCCCGCATTTTTTCAGGATGGTGATGGATGTTAATCACAATGCGGGTTGCACCAGCGCGGACGAGTTTTTCGACCAGTCTTTGCAACATGGGCTTGCCACCCAATTCCACAAGGGCTTTGGGAGTGTGACGGCTTATGGGTTGCAGGCGCGTGCCGATGCCTGCTGCAAATATCATGGCTTTCATCGGAAGTTGGCGTCAGTTTCGGCAAAAAAATTACAGCTCTTTTGGCTTACAAAGATGCTTTTCCTTTTCAGCTGTCAGACCGCATTTCTTGCATTTGTACTTTTCCTTCTTGGGCTTGTCTCCTTTGGAGGATTCACATTTCTTTTTACTTCCCATGGGTATTGTTGCTATGATTTTGGCCAAGCGTGGCTTTCGCGGTGCCGCAGGTCAATCTTTACAGTAAATTTTTCGCTCAGGTGGCGGGCCAGTTCTTCGGCGCAGTAAACGGAGCGGTGTTGCCCGCCGGTGCAGCCAAAACTAACCATCAGGTTGGTGAAGCCACGCTCGAGGTAGTTCTTCACCGCATGATCGGTCAGGTTTCTGGCATTTTCAAGAAACTGCGCCAGGGTTTCTTCCTTCTCCAAAAACCGAATCACTTTTTCATCCTTGCCCGTTAGTTCCTTGTATTCGGTGTACCTTCCGGGATTGGGGAGTGCACGGCAGTCGAAAACAAAGCCACCGCCATTGCCCCACTCATCAGCTGGGATGCCGTTTTTGTAAGAGAAGCTCCGGATATGAACGGTGAGCCCGGTTTCGGGTGCAGGCAAAATGGTTGAAGGGGCCGTGGATGCTATCTTTTCCACCAGGCTGCTCAGGTGTGGGGTTATCTTGGGCAGGTAATCGTTTTCGGCCAGCCAGTGCAGGTTTTTCAGGGCGTAGGGCACGCTTTGCAGAAAGAGGGCTTTCTTTTCCACCCCGCCCCTGAACCCATAAGTGCCAAGGGCTTGCAGGATGCGCATTAGCACAAAATCGTAAAAATATCCGCGAAAGCGCTCCTCGTCCATGTCGGCCCATTGCTTCAGGCTTTCAATATAATGATTGAGCAACTCAATCCTTTGTTCAAAAGGAATGTTGGCTTTGGCATCGAAAAGCAGGGAAGCCACATCGTATTGCAGGGCACCGCGGCGACCACCCTGATAATCAATAAAATGGGGCTGCTCGTCAACAATCATGATGTTTCTCGACTGGAAGTCGCGATACAGAAAATAATCAGATGGCGCGTTCACCAGGTGTGCTGCAAAATGCTCGAAGTCGTCCTCGAGCTTTTGCTCATCGAAACCAATGCCCGATATTTTCAGGAAATAATATTTGAAATAGTTAAGGTCCCACATCATGGAGTGGCGGTCGAAGGCATGCCTTGGGTAGCAAATGCTGAAGTCTAGCCCCCTGGCACCCTTTACCTGGAAGGCAGGCAGCCAGTCGATGGTTTTTTTGTACAGATCCATGGTTCGCTCGTTGAAAATCTTCACGGCCGGATCGTGGGGCAAGGTCGAAAACAAGGTGGTGTCGCCCAGGTCGGTGAGCAGGTAGCACAGGCCATCAACGTCGGTGGCAAGTACTTTTGGAACCGGGAGGCCCAGATCCTTAAAGTGGCGCGAGAGAGTCAGGAAAGCTTGGTTCTCGCGGATGTCGGGGTTAAAAGCCCCTACGCAGCTCTCGTTCCCGTAAGTGATGCGAAAATATCTTCGGTTCGACCCGGAGGGTGGTAAGGGCCGGATTTCATCGGGCGTCTGATTTTGCCATGAAACAAATAATTCGGTAAGGGCCTTTTCAATATTCCACTGCATACTCAAAAAAATTAAACATCTAAATTACGGTTTTTTGTCCAGCCAAAGAGGCTGATTTTTGCTCCTTTCTTTGTTTTTATATTTTCTTCATTCGCTAAAAAGGCTAAATTTGCTGCAGGACAAATCATTTCAAATTCAAAAAATATTATTATGGAAAGCAACAAGGTTACCGATATTTTAAAGCAGGCCATTATTATGGAAAACAGGGGTAAGTCGCTCTACGGTAAAGTGGCCGAACAAACCCAGAGCGAAGATGTGCGCAAAATTTTTGATATCATGGCCAAAGAAGAGCAGTTGCACATCGAATTTCTTTCGAAACAATATGTCAGCTATCAGAAATCGGGTAAGTTCGATAAGCTCGAACTCCAGAAATCGGAGGGCGAAGATGCCATTGCCAATATGATCCTTTCGGAAAAGGTGAAAAAGGATATTTCAGGTGCTGGTTTTGAAGCAGCCGCCATTTCGGCCGCCATCGATATGGAAACCAAATCCATTGAGGTGTATGCCGCCAGGGCTCTAGAGACCACCGATGCCAACGAAAAGGAATTGTACGACTGGCTGGCCAACTGGGAAAAAGGACACCATAAAATGCTCATAGAACTGAACAAGGAGTTGACAGAGAAGGTGTGGTACGACAATAATTTCTGGCCATTCTAACATTTGCCTTAAGTTTGACTGAAGCCGCAATGCGCCTGAAAAATAATGGTCAGGGTGTTGCGGTTTCTTTTTTAATGCACTTTATTCCTAATTTTGATAATATTTTAGTACAGGGAAATATTCTCCCAGCGAAAAAAATACTTTGAATAATGGCCATTAACAAGGAAGAGCTGAAGCGCCGTATCCTCTTTGAGGACAACCACATTATTGTGGTCAATAAAATGCCTTCGGAAATTGTGCAGGGCGATAAAACCGGCGACCAGCCATTGGTTGAGGCCCTTAAAGAATATGTTGGCGAAAAATACAATAAGCCCGGCAATGTCTTTCTTGGGGTAGTGCATCGCATCGACCGTCCCACCAGTGGGCTGGTCATTTTTGCCCGAACTACCAAGGCCCTGACCCGGCTCAATGAGTTGCTTAAAACACGAGAGGTATCAAAAAAATACTGGGCCGTAGTGAAGAATGTGCCATCTGAACCCACCGGCCGGTTAGAGCATTACCTGCGGAAAAATGAGAAACAGAATAAATCTTATGTGGTAGATGCCAAAACGCCGGGCGCAAAAAAAGCTGAACTGGTTTACCAGGTGCTGAAGCATGCGCAGAACTACGCCCTGCTTGAAGTGGAACTGCTAACGGGCCGCCATCACCAGATTCGCGCACAGATGGCCGCCATCGGCTGCCCCATTAAAGGCGACCTGAAATATGGTTTCGATCGCAGCAATCCCGACGGCAGCATTCATTTGCACGCCCGGCAGCTTAGTTTCGTTCATCCTGTGAAAAAAGAAAATATCAATATCGTGGCCCCGGTTCCAGAAGACACCCTTTGGCAGTTTTTTGAAAAAGAGGTGAGCGATAAACAACCCTCAACGAAAAAGTAATGCGAGCAAATTATTTCAAATTCATAACCACAGGCCTGGTTTTTCTGCTGGTCCCTTTGTTGCTCCATGCCCAGTATTTTATCTGGGGCCAGGACCCAGGCTCGCTGAAATGGAAGCAGGTGCGCACCGAGAACTTCCAGGTTCTTTTCCCGGAAGGGTATGAGGATCAAGGTACTTACGTGGCCGATGCCCTCGAAGTGGCCTATGTGGCTGCCTCGCGCACCTTAGGGCATCAGCCCCGCAAGGTTTCGGTCATTTTGCACAACCAGACCGTGGTTGCCAACGGCTTTGTATCGTGGGCCCCACGGCGCCTCGAAATGTTTACCAACCCGCCCCAGGACAATGACTCGCACGACTGGCTCGACCAGCTGGTGGTGCATGAGTTTCGACACGTAGTGCAGGTTGATAAGCTAAACCAGGGGATTACCAAGGTGCTGTCGTATGTGATGGGCGAGCAGGCTACCGGCATCTCCTTCGGGCTTTTTATGCCCATGTGGTTTGTGGAGGGTGACGCTGTGGCCGTGGAAACCGGCCTCTCGAACAGTGGCCGTGGTCGGTTGCCTGCGTTTGAGCAGGGCTTGCGCGCGCAGGTGCTCGAAAAAGGACTATACTCTTACGACAAGGCTTATATGGGCTCATTCAGGGATTATGTGCCCAATTATTACGAGCTGGGCTACCAGCTGGTAGCCGCTGGCCGTGCCCAATATGGCGAGGATATCTGGGACAAAGTTGTGGATAACGTGGCTCACCGCCCTTATACCCTTGTGCCCTTCTCACTTGGTTTGAAAAGGCATGCAGGGGTTACGGCGGTTCAACACTACCGGCAAACTTTCGAAATGCTCGATTCGGCCTGGCGGCAGCAGGATGCCCGCCATGAACCCACACCCAGAACCTTAATTACTCCTCAACCGAAACTGTTTACCAGCTATCGATATCCGTCCTTTGTGAACGATTCGGTGTTGGTGGCCCTGAAAACTGGTATGAGAGAAATACCGCAGGTGGTGGCCATTGACATACAAGGAGAGGAGGAGGTGCTTTTTTCGCCCGGATTTATTAATGCCCATGGCTTTTCGGCTGCGGCCGGAAAAATAGCCTGGACTGAACAGCGAACCGATCCCCGCTGGGAGCACCGCTCCTGGTCGGAAGTTCATGTGTACGACATGAAAACGGGGCAGCGCAGCAGGCTTACAAGGCAGACCCGCTTTTTTGCACCCTCCGTATCGCACGACGGAGCCTTCATTGCCGTGGCTGAAGTAACTGATCAGAATCAATACTCTTTGGTGATTTTAAACGCCGTGACCGGGGAGGAGGTGAGCCGGCTTTCTGACGAAGATAATGCCTTTATTATGACCCCGGCCTGGCACCAGGATAACAACGCCCTGATAGCCATTGCCCTTGATGAAAGTGGAAAGCGAATTGTTATGGCCGATATGCAATTGCAGCAGTTTAAAACTATCTTTCATTCCGGACATACTGAAATTTCTCGTCCGTCATTTACGCCCGAAGGCAAAGTGCTTTTTACCGGAGCTTTTTCGGGTATTGAAAAGGTTTATCGGCTCGATCCGGAAAGTGGCACGGTGGAGCAGGTGATTGGTTCAACTTATGGTGCCAGAGATGCGGTGTTGCAGCCCGGTCAGAAAGCTATTTTCTGGTCGGAATATACTGCCGATGGATATGCCATTGCCCGGGCTGATGCCAATGTGCTGAAAAGTGCTTTGCCCCTTGAAAAGGTGGAAGACCACTCTGTTAAGCTCCATGAAACCATTGCCGGGCAGGAACAAGCGCTTGTTACCCGAAATACAGTTGAAAGAAGTGAAAGGGAGGTGTTGCCCTTTTACAAATTTCCAAACCTTTTTAATCTTCACTCCTGGTCGCCCATGTATATCGATGCCGGAAACATGGAGGTTAAGCCCGGCGCTGCTCTTTACTTTCAGGATGTGCTGAGTACCTCGGTGGCCGTGATTGGGTATGATTACGACATGAATGAAGAGGTGGGGACCTACTCGGTCGATTACAGCTATCAGGGCTGGTACCCAGCCATCAGTTTCAATGCAGGTACAGGGCTGAGGCGTGCAAGGTACAGCCGTGAGGGCGTTACCTATCCTTTCCAGTTCAGGGAAAATACTTTTAGGTTGGGTTTGAGCCTGCCGCTTTCTTTCAGGCGTTACGAGTGGTTATATGGCGTTAATCCCTCTGCCCGTATGGCTTTTACTCAAGTGCGCAGCACCGATGGCAGCCCTGATTTTTTTCAGCGTAACGATATCCGTTCGCTCGAGTACCGCCTTTATGCCTACCGCCAGCAGCGCTCGGTGATGCGCGACATGCGCCCCCGATGGGCACAGGTGGTGGATGTCAATTACCGCCATACGCCATTTTCAGGAGCTGATATGGGCAGCGTTTTTTCGGCCCGTCTCATTACCTATTTTCCTGGTTTTTTTCGGCACCACTCCCTGCGCTTGTCGGCGGCTTGGCAAAAAAAGCAGGCGGGAAATCCGGTGCAAGGCACCGTGAACTATAATTTTCCGAACCTTATCGCTTATCCGCGTGGAATTACGGGCCGCTTCGACGATCGTGTCAGCGTGCTTTCGGCCGATTATGCGCTGCCGCTGTGGTATCCCGACCTGAGTATACCACAGGTGGTTTATCTGAAGCGAATCAGCGCCAACTTTTTTGCCGACCGGGCCGATACTAAATTCATGGTTAGGCCGGAAGAAGGGCCTGGCTATAATAATGAAGATGTGCTTTATTCAATAGGGGTTGACGTTATTGGGAACATGCACTTTTTCAGGTTCGTAAGCCCGATAGATATTGGATTAAGGGTTTATCACCTTCCCAATATTGATTATACTGGATTCCAGTTACTGTTTGGTATCAATTTTTAGTATCGTCGGGGGCAGGCTTCAAGGCAACTACAAAAAGGAACAGGAACAAAGCACTCAGGTAGGCTATAAACAGGTAAGAATACAAAGGCTTCCAGTTTCCGCTCAGGCTGGTGATCCAAATGGTGAACCCTGCTGATATCAGGCTGAAGATCAGGAAGAAGATGGCTACTTTTCGGTCGTTCATCCCAAGGTAAGAAAGGTGATGCGTGGTATGGTCCTTTCCGCCAACAAAGGGGCTTCCTCCTTTTGAGATGCGTTTGTAAAAAACGGTAGTGGTATCAATCAGGGGCAGTGAAAACGCCATGGCCACCGAAATAACTTTTACCAGCCTGTTTGGCTCCGCTTCAAAGCCCGTTCCGTTCCAGAAATAAATAATGCCCAGCCCGGCCAGAAAAATACCCAGAAACTGGCTTCCCGTATCTCCCATATACATTTTCGATGGGTTCCAGTTGTAGTATAAAAAGCCAATCAGCGAAGCCAGTCCGCCAATCAGGATGGTAATGACCGGATTGGAGAAATCCCCGGTTAAAGCAATAATTCCCAGCACAGCCAGCAGTATGCCTGCCGAAACAATTGAGGTGATACCATCCATGTTGTCGAGCATATTGATGGAGTTCATTATGCCCACCACCCAGAAAATGGTAAGCAGGTAATTGAGCCATTCAGGCCCGAAAAACTGGATATAGGTACCTGAAAAAATCAGCAGCAAGGCGCACATAACCTGCCCAGCAAATTTAAGCCAGGGATGGGTGTTGTAAGCGTCGTCGTACAACCCGATCAGGAATCCCAGGGATGCCGCAGCCAGCAAGCCCATGGTTTGCAGGTTGAAAAAGCCTGTGGGTTCTGTTTTCAGAAATGAAAGGCCAATGAGCGAGAACAAAAAAATGATGTAGAATGATATGCCGCCCAGGGCTGGTTTGGAGGTGGAGCTCCAGCGGATGATGGTCTCGGGGTTGTTGCGTATGCCCAGGGTTTTCGAAAATTTTAGCAGCAAGCCGTTGATGGTGAGCGAAAAAACCAAAGCTGCCACAAAAAAGCCAACATGTATCAGTATCAGGTATCCGTTCATTTGTTCGAAACCAAATTTTTATCAGAATGGGCTCACAAAGTCCCTGAAAAATGGCGCCTGCTGATCTTTTTCCGAAAGGATTGGATCAGAAACCTCCCAGTCAATATCCAGGTCGGGGTCGTTCCAGCGGATGGCGCTGTCGTGATCGCGCTGGTAAACTTGGGTGCATTTGTAGAAGAAAACGGTATTGTCTTCGAGGGTTTTAAAACCATGGGCAAACCCGGGCGGAATATATAGCATAATTTTTTCGTGCTCGTCGAGTACCAGCTTAAAATGCTTTCCAAAAGTTGGCTGCTTGCGGCGCAGGTCTACCACCACATCCAGCACTGCCCCGCTGATAACCCTGACCAGTTTCCCTTGTTCGAATGGCGGTGTTTGAAAATGCAGTCCCCGAACTACATTTTTCACGGAAGCCGACTGGTTGTCCTGCATGAAAGGCACATTGATGCCCGCATTGCGAAAGGTTTCCTCGTTCCACGATTCGAAAAAGTAGCCCCGCTCATCGCCAAAAACCCGCGGCCTTACAATCAGCAGTCCTTCAAAAGGCGTTGTTTCAACCTGCATTATTTAAACCATTTTTTAAATCGTCTTTTAATGGGCCTTAGTATGGAAAAGCCTTTTGACGAGGTAGTCATTGATTCTTCGTAATAGCCATAACCGTAGCCACCATAATACCCGTAGGCGTACCCTTTGTCGTAACCATAGCTCGAGTATTCGCGATCGACCGCATTCAGCACAATAGACAATTTGGAGATATTGCTTTCGGAAACCAGGCGGTTCACATTCTGAATAAAAATCCGCTTCGAGTAATTGGCTTTGAAAATGTATATGGGATATTCGGCCATGAGCACGCTTTTCATCCCATCGGTTACAATGCCTACGGGCGGATTGTCAATAATCACATAGTCGTAACGCTCCTTCAAATAATTCACCAGCTCGTCCATGCGCGAAGTGAGGATCAATTCCGAAGGGTTGGGCGGAACCGGCCCAGCGGTAATAAAGTCAAGGTTTTTCACCCTTGAGGGCTTAATGCAATCGTCAATCTGATCGATGCCCGACAGGATGGTGCTGACCCCTTTCACGTTTTCGGTATTAAAGCCAAGGTGGATTTTGGGTTTCCGCATGTCGAGGTCAATTACGATGACCTTTTTATCGCTGAAAGCCAGGATACCCGCCAGGTTCATGGCAAAAAAAGTTTTCCCTTCGCCCGAAATGGTGGAGGTAATGGCCACCAGTTTGCTGCCCGGCTCATTGTTGATAAACTGTAAATTTGTTCGAATCGCTCGCAGCGACTCGGCAATGAGCGACTTTGGCTTCTTAAGTACCAGCAGCTGGTTTGGCGGTATTTCGCTCTTGTATTTGGGAATTACGCCCAAAACCGGCGAGTTGGTATACTTCAGAATGTCGTGCAGCGAAGGAATTTCGTTGTAGAAAAGATATTTAAGCAGAATAATGCCTGCGCCAAGGAAAATGGCTGCCAGCAGGCTGCTTAGGTATACATTGCGGGCAATGGGAGAAATGGGCTGACTCGGTGGCCTTGAACGCTCGAGGATGATGCTCTGCGACACAAACCCGGCGCGCGAAATGGAATACTCAGCCTTTTTTTCCACCAGCTGGTTGTAGAAGCGTTCGTTTATGCTGTAAATACGCTGCAAGCGGCTGAACTCAATCATGTTGAAGCGGGTGGAGCGGCTTGCCAGCGCCGATTCGAAATCTTCTATTTTCTCTTCCAGATCGGCAATGCGCGAACGGATATTGTTCTTCAGCGCAGTGATGCTTTCGACCAGCAGGCGTTTCTGAATGGATATCTGGTAGTCGAGGGCTTCGATCTGGCGGCTGTTGGGTGTTACTTCATAAAGCAGTCTTTCGCGCTCCATGAGTTGTTCTTGCAATGCGCTCAACAGGTTGGAAATGGTGCCCCTGAACTCGCTTCCCGAAAGGAAAGCAATAAGTTTGTATATATCAATATCTTCTTCGTCCCGGAGGCTTTCTTCAATTTCGGAAAAAATCCGATCCTCCAGTTCAAGCATTACAATCTGGTTGGCATAATCGCCAATTCGGGCATGCAGGGCCGGAAGAGGGGTAATGGTAGCTTCATCAATATTATGCTCCTTCTTGAAGCCGTCCAGTTCCAGCTCCGACTCGGCAAGTTGGTCGAAGACGACATCGAGCTGGCGGTCGATAAACTCAAGAATATTGTTGGCGCTTTCGGCTTTCTTCTCCAGGTCAAAAACGTTGAACTCTTCGGCCATGGCATTCACTATGTCGGAGGCTTTCTGGGCATTGGTGCCGGTGTTGCTTATGAGAATTGTGCGGGCCGCGGCGTTCAGCACGTTGATCTTAATATTGGGAGAATATTTGCTGATAACCGTTTCGGGATTGTTGATAACGAAAAAGTAAGGGTTGCGGGTAAAAACGCTTTGCTGCTCCTGGTAAATGCGGGGGTTAATCACTTCTACCATTATATCCAGATCGGGCAGGGAGGTCATGCGGCCTGATGGGAATTCCTTTCGCTGCTGACCGTTCCCGTTAATAGTGTAAGAAATCAAAACATTGCTATTGTCGATAAAGTCAATGTTAATCGGAATACCGTACAATGCACTGTTTTTTGCCCTGGCTTCCACCCTGAAAGGTGCGTTCTTGTATAGTTCGTTGTTGAGCACCCTGCCCTTGGTAAAATAGCTAATGTTAAGGGGCAGGCTCGACAGGGCCCTGTGCTGGAACACCGATGAGCGGACCAGTTCTATTTGCTTGGCCATGTCGTCTTCGTAAATGTTTACGGTCGACAAAAACCGGTTGGCCTGGCTTTCGCCGCCCAGCTGCAAAATGGCCGAGGTCTGGAAAACCGGTGGTGTGTAACGCAAATACAGCCAGGAACCAGCAAAGGCTATGGCAATAAATGCAATAGGGAAGAGAATGTTGCGCTTGGCTATGTATATAAACAGCTTAACATCGAGCTCATCGTTCAATACAGAAATTTTCTTGGTGGGTTCTCCGGCCATTTTTTATTTCGTAAACAAGGAATAAACCAATAAAGCAGTAGTTATCAGCGAAAGATAGGGTGTTACATTTTCGAGAATGCGCTGCGGCACTCTCTCCCGGGGTTCAACATATATAATATCATTGGCCTGAAGCACCAGGTTGGCGTTTTTCACCCCTTCAATGGTCGACAGGTCTACCAGGTAAATCTGGGGGTTTTCGGGATCACCTCTAATAAGTTTTACCCTCGAAGCCTTGCCGTCGGAAATGCCGCCCGATCTGGCCAAAGCTTCGAACAGGGTAGTGTTGGTATTTTCGAGATAAATAACGCTCGAGGTGCCGCCCCTCCCTCCCGGGAAGAGGATTACGCGGTTGTTAACCACCCTGAGCTGCACAAAGGGCCGGTTGTAAAATTTGGTAAAGGCTTCTTCGAGCATGGCTTCGGCATCGCGGGTGGTGAGGCCTGCAACCTGGGTGCGCCCCAGCACCGGCAACTTTATGGTGCCGTCGAATTCAACCCGGTAGGTAAGCTGGCCCTGGCGCATACCCTGCCCGCTAAGCATGGTAATGGGGTCAATCAGTCGTTCACCATCGTTGGTAAAGAGCTGAAATGCAATTTCGTCGTTGGGTGCCAGCCGGTACTGATCGGTAACCAGCAGTTCCTCCAGCTCTGAATACTGGAAGTCGCGCGGGGTGCGCAGCATTTGCTCGGGGTTAAGCACCCGGCAAGACGAAAACAAAATAAACACTAAGAGCAGCAGAAAATATTTCCTCATCAGGATAGATCGGTTTGAAGGACAAATTTATAAAAAAGCGGCATCAGTTTTGTTAAAATAATAACCGGCTAACTTTTCAAATATTATTTCAGGCCTTTTTTATCTAATAATTCGAAATAGTAAGCGGACATATCGTCGACCAGCCTTTGGTAATGAAATTTTTGCCCCACCATCGCCCAGCCACCATCGCCCATTTGTTTTCTCAGCTCCCCGTTTTTGGCAAGTAAAAGCAGTTTTTCGGCAAAGCCAGAGGGGTCGTTGCTGGCGGTGAGGAATGCGGTTTTGTCGGGTACCACCACATTGCTAATGCCGCCCACATTGGTCGACACGATGGGCTTTTCTGCGGCCTGGGCCTCAATTAGGCTCACAGGCGTGCCTTCGTTGAGCGAGCTCAGTGCAATAATATCCATGCCGGCATTTACCTGGTCCATTTCGGTAATCCAGCCTGTAAAGGTCAGGAAAGCTTTTTGCGGTCTTGTGTTCCAGTCGGTAAAGTCAAGATCGAGTTGGCGTGCTTTGTGCTCGATATGGGTTCTCGATTCGCCATCACCCACAATAAAGGCCCTGATTTTGCTTCCGCTTTTTCCTTTCAGGATTTTCAGTGCCTCAAGAAATAAATCATGGTTTTTGATGGGCACCAGACGCCCCACAATGCCAATTGCTATCTCATCGTCGGCTATCAAATGCTTTTCGCGAAAGGCTTTGCGCTTTTCGGTCTGGTTTTCGCGGAAGCGGCTTAAATCAAAGCCCAGGGGTATGACCCTGATTTTTTCTTCCGGGCAAATTTTGTATTTATGACTCAGGTCGAATTGCTGGGCATCGCTGATGGCAATAATGCCCGTGCTGAGGCTGGCCAGGCGCCGCTCCACGCTTTTGTAAAAGCTGGCTTTCAGGTGGCTGAAGTAGGCATCGAAGACGTGTCCGTGAAAGGTGTGCAAAATGATTGGCACCTTCAGCGAGTTTGCAGCCATGCGGCCCAGCGCACCGGCCTTGGAGGCATGGGTGTGTACAATATGCGGCTGAAAGTCCTTCATAATCTGCCGTATTTGCCGGTAAGCCCTCCAATCGCTTTGCGCTGAGAGTTCCCGGCGCATGTCATCCAAAATCAATGGTTTGATGCCCAGTTGGTTCGGAATAAACTCTGAATTTTTTTCAGTAGGATCGTTTTTGCCACCCAGCAGCATAGTTTCGAACTCCGGCGGAAGATAGCGGGTAAGATAGGCGGCGTTATAGGTGGGGCCACCCAGGTTAAAACGGTTTAGTATCCGGAGAACCCTGATCATTGAAGAGGAATATGTAGCCCAAAAATACTATTTTTCTGATTGAACGCGAAAAATATCTAATTTAAATTAAATTCTTTTTCCACCAGTACTGAAATACCAGCAAAGCCCATATCCGGGCAGGGGCATCGCCCGGGTTTCGTGAAAAAAGCTGCGTGAGCAATTGCTTTATTTCCGGGTAGTTAAAGATTTGCTGATGTATTACAAATTCTTCACTTAACAAGTCATCTTCAATAAGACTCCGTAGCTCCCGGCGGAACCACCGCAGCAAAGGAACCTCAAAGCCTTGCTTATTGCGATTGTAAAGTTCGGCGGGCAAGTCCTCGCGAAAGGCATCGCGAAGGATCTTTTTTCGTTGTCGGCCATCAATTTTAAAGGCATCTGGCAGAGAAAAGACAAAGTTAACAAGGTCGTGATCCAGAAATGGTACTCTTACTTCCAGCGAATTGGCCATCGACATCATGTCGATTTTGGTAAGCATATCGTATGGCAAAACCAGCTGCATATCGGTGAGGAGTATTTCTCCAATTGGGCCGTTTTCGGAAATCTCTTTCAGCCAGCGGCTTTTTCTTTGGTTCAGCTCAGCTTCTTCCGTTTGTTTCAGGAGTAGCTTATTTCCTTGTTCATTGGTAGTAAATCCGGCCCACTGCCAGTATCTTTCAGCAGCAGGCTGCCGCATTCCGCTTCCGAAACGATTGAACTGCCTGATTTTGTTCAGCAGAAGATTGTTTCGCGACTGCGGTAGCCGTGCCAGGAGCGGCTGCAGCTGCTTAAGAGCCTTTGCGGCAAGGCTCGGATGTCGCACCTTCCATTCGGCCAGGTGCTTGTTGTAACCGGCAAAAAGCTCATCGGCCCCATCGCCCGAAAGGGCCACTGTAACCTTTTTGCGGGTTTCCTTGCTCAGAATATACACCGCCAGGGCGGAAGAGTCGGCAAAGGGCTCATCGGTATAGTCCATTACATCGAAAACGCAGCCTAAAAGGTCGTCGGTGCTGAGTTTAAATTCGGTATGGTTGGTTTGATGCATTTTGGCTACCGCCCGGGCGTAATGGGTTTCGTCGAACATGGGTTCATCCCTGAAGCCAATGGAAAAGGTGTTCAGCCCCTTCACTTCCTTTGCGGCCAGGGCGGTAATGATGCTGCTGTCGATTCCTCCGCTGAGGAAAGCCCCAAGTGGGACATCTGCCACCAGGCGTTTGATTACTGAGTCAGCCAGTTTAGTGCGCAGCATTTGCTTGGCTGCATCGTAATCGGAAGGAGGTGAAACGGTTGTGGGCCCGGCTTCAATTTTGTAATACTGCACGGATTCAATGCCCTTTCGGGAAACCTGCATGTAATAGCCGGGAAGTAATTTGTAAACCCCTTCAAAAATGGTCCACGGGCCCGGGATATAATTCAGGTGGAGGTAAACTGAAAGTGAAGCACAATCGATCACCTTTGGAATTTGCATGGCCATCATACCCTTCATTTCAGAGGCAAACAACAACTTGTCGCTGTTGCGGTGGTAGTAAAGGGGCTTAATGCCGAGGCGGTCGCGCGCCAGCAGAAGGGTGTCTTCTTTTTTGTCGTAAAGGGCAAAAGCAAAAAATCCCTGCAGGTCATTAATGCCTTCGGGCCCTTTGTCGATGAGCCAGTGAAGCAGCACCTCTGTATCGCTTTCCGAGCGGAAGTTTACCTGCTTTTGCTTCAGCTTTTCCCTTAGCTGTCGAAAGTTATAAATTTCGCCGTTAAATACCAGGGTATACCTTTGGCTGGCATCGGAAAATGGCTGTGCAGCCGCCGCCGAGGTATCGATGATCGACAGGCGGGTGTGACCCAGGCAAGCGTTTCCGCTGGCAAAGGTGCCGCGGCTGTCGGGCCCGCGCCAATGCAGCGAGAGCAAGGCATCGCTCAGGCCGTTGGGCTTAGTCCTGGCAAAGTCGTTAAAGAAATACAAGCCAGCTATGCCGCACATATTGTTCTGGTTTTTTTGAAAAAAGAAAAGCACTGCCGGCGTGGTTGCTCACAGTGCTTCTCTTTTGTGGGTTATGGTATTGCTTTATTATTGTTTTACGGAAAAATGGAGTTTATTACAAATGGATCACCTCATCGTAAGCGGCAGCAGCAGCTTCCATAATGGCTTCCGACATGGTGGGGTGGGGGTGGACGGCCTTAATGATTTCGTGGGCAGTGGTTTCGAGTTTTCTTGCCACCACGGCCTCGGCAATCATTTCGGTAACATTTGCACCGATCATGTGCACGCCCAGCAGTTCGCCGTATTTGGCATCGAAAATTACTTTTACGAAACCGTCTTTGGCCCCGGCGGCACTGGCTTTGCCCGAAGCGGAGAAGGGGAATTTCCCAATTTTCAGCTCGTAGCCGGCCTCTTTTGCAGCGGCTTCGGTATAGCCTACCGAGGCCACCTCAGGCACGCTGTAGGTACAGCCGGGAATATTATTGTAATCCATCGGCTCAGGGTTGTGTCCAGCGATTTTTTCCACACAGATAATGCCTTCGGCTGAAGCAACGTGGGCCAGGGCCTGGCCAGGCACCACATCGCCTATTGCATAATAGCCTTCTACGCTGGTGCGATAGAACTCATCAACTACAATCTTGCCCTTTTCGGTCTTTATGCCAGTTTCTTCCAGGCCAATCCCTTCAATATTGGTGGCAATACCCACGGCCGAAAGCACAATGTCGGCTTCAATGGTTTCTTCGCCTTTTTTGGTTTTTACCACCACCTTGCATTTGTCGCCCTTGGTGTCGACCGATTTTACCTCGCTGGAGGTCATTACTTTCATTTTCGATTTTTTGAAAGAACGCTCCAGTTGCTTCGAAACCTCCTCGTCTTCGAGCGGCACAATGTTGGGCATATATTCAACCAGGGTAACCTGTGTGCCAATGGTGTGGTAAAAATATGCGAACTCAGTGCCTATGGCTCCCGATCCCACCACTACCATCGACTCAGGTTGCTTGTCGAGCACCATCGCCTGGCGGTAACCAATGATTTTTTTGCCGTCGATGGGCAAGTTGTCGAGTTGCCGGCTTCGTGCACCAGTGGCAATAATGATGTTTTTGGCTTCATATTCGGTGGTTTTGCCATCTTCGGCCTTCACTTCCACCTTTTTGCCCGGCAGCACCTTGCCGAAACCTTCCATCACATCAATTTTATTTTTTTTGAAAAGAAATTGGATTCCCTTGCTCATGCCAGCGGCTACTTCGCGGCTTCTTTTTACCATGGTGGGAAGATCGGCTTTAGCGCTGCCATCGAAAGAAACGCCATACTCGGCGGCATGGTTTAAGTAATCAAAAACCTGGGCGCTTTTCAGCAGGGCTTTGGTGGGTATGCATCCCCAATTAAGGCAAACGCCCCCCAGCTCTGATTTTTCCACCACACCAACTTTCATTCCCAGTTGCGAAGCCCTGATGGCCGCAACATATCCTCCGGGCCCGCTGCCCAGCACAATCAAATCATAGCTCATATACAAATGGTTTTATTTTTCAGAAAATTGTTTACACGAATTTAATATTTTTTTGCGGGTTGCCGGCATTCAGCTCCTTTTTGGCCTGCCCCATATCCAGGATCAGCTCGGGGTGGGTCTCGGCCACATTCCCAATGGTCACAATGTCGGCGCCGGCTTCCCAGATTTCAAAGGCCGTTTCGGGGGTTCTGATGCCTCCACCCACAATAAGTGGAACCCTGATGCTTTGTTTTACGCCCATTACCATGTCGATGGGCACTGGATGCAGGGCACCGCTGCCTGCATCCATAAAAATGATTTTCAGGCCCAGCATTTCGCCAGCCAGGGAGGTGGAAATGGCAATATCGGGTTTGTCGAAAGGTATGGGCATGGTATTGCTCATATATTGCACAGAAGTGATTTTTCCACTTTCCACCAGCATATATCCGGTGGGAATCACTTCCAGCCGGCTGTGGCGAATCATAGATGCAGCCACCACGTGATTGCCAATGAGCATATCGGGGTTTCTTCCAGAAATAAGTGAAAGCAGCAACAGGGCATCGGCACTGGGATCGACCTGAAACACGCTTCCCGGAAAGAGTATGACCGGCAGTTCGCAATGTGTTTTTATTTCATTTATGCAAAAGGAAAGATTGTCGCGGGTAAGCAGGCTGCCACCAATAAAAATATAATCGGCCCCGGCCCCGCATGCCAGCTCTGAAATCTCCTTCAGGCTGCTTCTTGTGCTTTTGTCAGGGTCGACCAGCACGGCAAGCTGCTTTTTCCCTTTCAGGGTTTGTTGTTCAATGTCTTTTAGTAATTGCATGATCTATTGTACGAAGGTGTGGCCGGTTAGCTGTCGACCGAGTAAACAAGTATGTAATTTTCAAGGGTTTGATAATGCACATCGTAGGTTTTGGTCTCTTCGCTGCCGGTAATTTCGCCCTTAATGGTGCCCTGCCCTTCGAATTCGAAAGGGAAGATACGAATATGTTCGCGAAACTGCAAATCGCGGCGGCCGTGAAGCTTAAAAAGGGCTTCTTTGGCAGCCCATATCACAAAAAGTCCTTCCATGGCATGCGAGGAAAAAACAATGCGCAGCTCGCAGTCGTTTAGGAACTTGTGGGCCACTTTGAAAATTTTTGGGCTCATCTGCTCGATGTCGATACCTACATTTTTGCTGGTGCTGGCAATCAAGGCCGAAAATTTTCCCGAATGGGTAACCGAAATATGTTTAATGCCATTGTTAAGGTGGGGCTTGCCGTACTCATCGTATTCAATTCCGGTGAGTTCGCCGGGGCGAATGAGGTGCGGCAAAATAAGACGGTAGCTAAGCCAGTGCTGGCGGCGGGTGTCGGTTCGCAGATAAGAGTAGTACTTGAGCTCCTGCTCAGTAAGATTTACAGTCTTCCAGAGCTCTTCCACCGTCTCGCTGATCTCCCAGACCCCCATGGCCGCATTGGCAAGCTTTTTTTTAAGGAACAGGCTCATACCGCTTTGCTTATGTAGAAAAAAGCGAAACAACAAAAAAAGTATTTCCGGAACCTTTTTTCACTAAACCTTTCGGCTGTTCAGATTGTTCCTTCTAATACTTCATAATATATTTCCCCTCAGAGGGAAAGTATTATCTTTGCAAATCAAAAATCAAAGGTAAAAAATAAATGGAAAATCTTATTGCTGAGAAAACTTTAAAATACAAGGTTAAAGATATCGGTCTTGCTGATTTTGGTCGTAAAGAGATTGAAATTGCCGAGAAAGAGATGCCTGGTTTAGTGTCGCTTCGCGAAAAGTACGGCAAAGAGCAACCGCTCAAAGGTGCCCGTATAACCGGTTCGCTGCACATGACAATTCAAACTGCTGTATTAATAGAAACCCTTGCTGCCCTGGGTGCCGATGTGCGCTGGGCCAGTTGTAACATATTTTCAACCCAGGATCATGCGGCGGCTGCGATTGCAGCGGCTGGCATTCCGGTTTTTGCCTGGAAAGGCGAAACCCTCGAAGAATACTGGTGGTGTACCAAACAGGCCCTGTCGTTTCCCGATGGCAAAGGTCCACATCTGATTGTTGATGACGGTGGCGATGCCACCCTGCTGGTTCACAAAGGCTTTCAGGCCGAAAAGGATGCCTCCGTTTTGGATGTCACTCCTTCTAATCGTGAGGAAGCTGAAATTCTCAAACTGCTGAAAAACACCCTTAAGGAAGACCCCCAAACCTGGCACCGCGTGGTAGCTGAGCTCAAAGGCGTTTCGGAAGAAACCACTACCGGAGTGCATCGCCTGTACCAGATGATGGAAACCGGCGAATTGCTCATTCCTGCTATTAATGTGAACGACTCGGTAACCAAGTCGAAATTTGACAACCTGTATGGCTGCCGCGAATCGCTGGCTGATGGAATAAAGCGTGCCACTGATGTAATGATTGCTGGTAAGGTGGTTGTTGTTTGTGGCTATGGGGATGTAGGCAAAGGCTCGGCCAAGAGTATGCGCGGATACGGTGCCCGGATTATTGTAACCGAAATCGACCCCATATGTGCCCTACAGGCCGCTATGGAAGGCTTCGAGGTGAAAACCATTGAGGATGCCCTGGATGAAGGAAATATTTTTGTCACTGCTACAGGTAATAAGGATGTAATTACCGTGGAGCATATGGCAAAAATGAAAGATCAGGCCATTGTGTGCAACATTGGGCACTTCGACAACGAAATTCAGGTCGATAAGTTGGATGTCTATCCCGGCATTAAGAAAGTGAACATCAAACCGCAGGTCGACAAGTATATCTTTCCTGATGGACACGAAATTTTCATGCTGGCCGAAGGCCGCCTGGTAAATCTGGGTTGTGCCACAGGGCACCCCTCGTTTGTGATGAGCAACAGCTTTACCAACCAGGTACTGGCTCAGATCGACCTCTGGAAAAACGATTACAAAATTGATGTGTACCGCCTGCCCAAGCACCTCGATGAGGAAGTGGCACGCCTGCACCTCGAGAAAATCGGGGTAAAACTCACCAAACTTTCAAAAGAACAGGCCGACTATATTGGAGTGAGCCAGAGCGGCCCCTTTAAACCCGAGCATTACAGGTACTAAGCCTGTTTGAAAACAGAAAAGAAAAAGGCCGGGATTTTTCCGGCTTTTTCTTTTTTACCAGGATGATATCTGGAGGTTAGGATACTGGAAAAAAGTGGGGTATTGCTTAAGGGGGTATTTAGATGGTCCCTGCACTACGGACCCATCAATAAGCAAAAACATAGAACCGCAACAATGGCATTTGGCAATTGGTGGATCTTCCACCTCAATAATGGCGCATTCATCATATGGGTGGTGGGGGCAAGCCCGGTCAAAGGCCCTGAATTCGTCGTACGACCAACGGTAAACTACAATCCCTCGGTACCCGCCTGATAAATTAGCCCAGCCACCAATGCCATTAAGCTCAATGTAGAAAGTTGATGAAATGTCTATTGTAATGGGTATGAAGAAAACATCTGGCACAGGATGCTGGTTATCCTTGCCACAGGAAAAGGGAAGCAAAAAAAGAAGACTAGAAATTGCTATTAATATGGTCGCTTGCTTCACTTTTTTAAAAAGGGGTTTAAATAGTCGTAAAAAAAATTAGGAATTTGGTAATTGGGCATTCTGGATGAAAACGTAAAACTCCGAAGTTTGTTTTTTCAGACATAAAATTAGCAATAAAATGGTATTTTTGCTATAATAATGTTTTTGCTGATTTCGTTAAGAAATTGAAAATCAGTAATTTTTTCTTATTATGAGGTTTTTGCTTTTTTTATTCATATTGTTTGTTCCTTTGCTGGGTTGTCAGTCGAACCGCCAGGCGGTTAAAGCCGAGCGCAAAGCCGAGAAGGTAAAGAAAGATCAGGAGCGTGAAGCCCAGCAAGTTTACGAGGCAGGCCTTGACCGGCACATGACCCTTCAGACGCCCGAAACGATTGATCGTATGAAGCAAAACCGCAAAAAAAGCCAGCAGTGGCTGAAACCTAAAAAAAGAGACCCTTTTTACAAGCGCTGGTTTAAAAACAGAAGGCGTTAAACAGAAATACCTCGATTATGGAAGATTTTGTCTATATCATTTTGGTCATTGCCTGGCTGGTAATCAGTCTCATGAAAAGGAAGCCCAAAAGCGACTCTCCAGCCAAGCAGCGCCCGGCCTCCCGTCCTGAAACCACCAGCGCTCCTAAGCCCATCGATCTGGAAGAAATGCTTCAGGATTTTTTTGGGAAAAAATCGGAGCCGGCACCTGAGCCCGAACCTCAACCAGTGCGCGAGCAAACTGCCATTGAACGTTCGTATGAGAAACAAGAGCAGCAATACGCATCGTATGACGACGATTACATTAACATGCCCGAACCGGTTTTTGAAGAATTTACCGGAGAAGAAGCCGTTTCGGAAGAGTACAAATTTATAACCGAGATCAGGGAGCAGACCATCGAAGACCTGATCAGGGCCAATGCCGCCGAAGACGCTCGTAAGCGCGCCGCTGGCGAACTTGGCGAAGAAACTGCAGAGAGGGCTGACCTCCCCGATTTTGATGGACGGACTGCAGTTATCTTTTCAGAAATACTTAACCGAAAGTATTCCTGATTTTTTTGCAAACTGTGGTTTTTTCATTACATTTGTATTGTATTTAAAGTAAAACATCCTCCCTGGCCTCGGTCGGGGGTTTTTTCTGTTAAAAGCCCTGCAAGTAAGTAAAAATCAATATGTTGTCAGTTTTTCAGGCTGCCAGCAATTTTTTTATGCCCGGGTAGTCTGGCTTTTAAAAAATATTATTTAAATGAACCCATTGTTTGGCCATAACATGCTTTTTCCCCTTTCCAGCCCGGCTGGCGCGGGCGTATCGGCTGTTGCCTGCAATGGATACGCATTAATTGCTGATTTTCAGTTTCTGTCGAAATCAATTACAGACTTTCCCAATTACAGCCATCCGGTCACAGGTCTACAGCCTAGCCTGACACAGGGACCGGAAAAGAATCAGCAGTAGTTAAACCCCAGTTTTTAAGGTCCCAAAACTAAAATCATACACCCGTTGTATGTTAAAAGCATTATAATACATTCAAAATACCCAAGGAAATGAACGAAGTAAAATATTTTACCAAAGAAGGATTAGACAAGCTCAGGGATGAGCTTGAAAAACTAAAGTCCGTTGAGCGGCCAGCAATCTCGCAACAGATTGCCGAGGCCCGTGAAAAAGGCGATCTTTCGGAGAATGCCGAGTATGATGCTGCCAAAAACGCACAGGGTATGCTCGAGCTTCGCATTTCCAAGCTCGAGAAAGTGCTCAGCAATGCCCGGGTAATTGACGAAAGCCAGATCGACGAAAGCAAAGTTTCCATTCTTTCAAGGGTTAAACTGAAAAACCTTAAAAACAAAGCAGAAATGTCGTATACCCTGGTGCCCGAAAATGAGGCCGATATAAAAAACGGTAAGATATCGGTAAGCTCGCCCGTGGCCAGAGGTTTGCTGGGCAAAACCATTGGCGATGTGGTCGACATCAATGTGCCGGCTGGCGTGTTGTCGTTTGAAGTAATGGATATTTCACGATAGATATACTGCTTTTTGTTATTTTGCCGGATGGTTTTGAAAACAAGCCATCCGGCATTTTTTATTAATTTTGGTTAATTGCAAAAACAAACCAACATGGCAAGTATATTTTCGCGTATTGTAGCCGGCGAGATACCAAGCTATAAAGTGGCAGAAGACGATCGCTTTCTGGCTTTTCTCGACATTAACCCCCTTGCAAAGGGTCACACCCTGGTGATTCCCAAAAAGGAAACCGATAATATTTTTGATATTGACGACGAAGAGTACCAGGGCTTGTTTCTTTTTGCCAAAAAGGTGGCCAAGTCGCTGAAAAAGTGCATCCAGTGCGAAAAGATCGGAATGGCAGTTATCGGGCTTGAAGTGGCGCACGCGCACATTCACCTGGTGCCCATCAATGGAGTGTATGACATTGATTTTCGTAAGCCCAAGCTTAAGTTAAGCCCTGAAGAGTTTAAAATGATTGCTGACCGTGTGGCCACCCGAATGGAGTAAGGCTATTTGCTGACTCTGCCGGGGTTATCTGCCATAAAGGCTTTCCAGCCTGTATAGGAGGTTTGCCCTTCGCCGGAAGCACCCTTGTTCTGAAAAAAATGGCACATGGCTACGGCCAGGGCATCGGTGGTATCGAGATACTTTGGCAGTTCTCCTATGGCAAGAATATTCTGCAACATGGCTGCCACCTGTTCTTTTGAGGCGCTGCCTTTGCCGGTGATGGACTGTTTGATCTTGCGGGGCGAATATTCAAACACGGGGATGTCGCGATAAAGCGCTGCCGCAATAGCTACTCCCTGGGCACGCCCCAGCTTGAGCATTGACTGCACGTTTTTTCCGAAAAAAGCGCTCTCAATGGCCAACTCGTCAGGTTTGAAATGATCAATGTTGCGCAGCACCGTTTCGAAGATTTTTTTCAACTTCAACGGTTGATTGGCGAGTTTATCAAGTTTTAAAATATCCATGGCAATGACCTCGGCTTTTTGCTTCTTAATGCCCACAACGCCAACACCCATATTGTTGGTACCCGGGTCAATGCCTAAAATAATTCTGTCGTAATCCAATTTTAAAAATGTTTATAGATAGCCACCCCACCAAGGGCAAAACAAAAGTACAGAAAATATTTTGGGTGTTTATCCGCTTTGTGATTCCCCTGGCAGCCCTGGGATATATTATTTATTCACTTAGAAAGATTCCTGCAGATCAGGTTTTGTATTGGCAGCAAACGGTTTCATGGTCATATGTGTCGGTACTTATTATTGCTGTTGTGCTGGCACTTACGGCTGTCAACTGGTTGCTGGAGGCCCTCAAATGGCAAAAGCTGGCCCGGCGTTTTGAGCCGGTTAGCCTCAAGCAAGCCTATGCCGGAGTGCTTTTTGGAATCAGTCTTGGCATGATTACGCCGCGGCGTTCAGGCGAGTTTGCCGGAAGGGTGGTGGTGCTGAAACCTGAGAATCAGGTTAGAGGTATGGTAATAAATACGGCCGGAAGTTTTACCCAGTTTCTGATAACCTTACTGTTTGGCCATGTGGGCGTTGCTTTGGCCTTGCTGGGCAAAGCCGGCCAGGTAAATGCTTCGCGCGAAGGCCAACTGCTGCTCTATTCGGGCCTGGCACTGGTTCTGGCCGTTTTGCTGGTGCTTTATGCAAAAAGCTTGCTGGGATGGCTGCAGCAGAAAAGCTGGTTTCCAAAACGCCTGAAGATCATAGAAGTGGTTATGACCCTGACCAAAAAAGAAATGGCCGTTTTGTTCTCGCTCAGTGCACTGCGTTACTTTATTTTCATTACGCAGTTTCATTTGTTGTTGACTTTGTTTGGCATTCAACTTATGGTTTACGATACCTTTATGGTGTTGAGTATTATTTATCTGATCATGGTTGGCATACCAGTTTCTGGCCTGGCAGAGGTCGGAATTCGAGGTTCAGTTGCTCTTTTTGTCTTCTCGCTCTATCTTGGCGAAAAGCTGGCTGGCTTCCCTGCCATGGAACTCACCATTGTATCAGCTACACTGCTGCTATGGTTTGTCAACCTGGCCCTTCCGGGGATGCTGGGTGCCATTCTCTCGCTCAGCGGAAAATTAAAAATGTCTTACTAGAAATTATGGCTGTTGTTCTGGTTTTTTCTGGGTTTGCGCTTCTGTATGCAGGACTGATTGCCTGGTTCACTTATGGTTGGATGCGCCTGCCTGCATTTTGGCACAAAGAGAACAATGATGTTTCTTTTTCAGTGATTATTCCTGTTCGCAACGAAGCCAGTAATATTATGCAGCTGCTTATCCTGCTTCGCAATCAGGAATACCCAAAAGGGCAGTACGAAGTGATCGTGGTTGATGACCATTCGTCCGATACCACCGCCTCCATAGTAGAACGCAAAATGGCATCAGGTTTTTTAACCAATGTGCGTTTGCTGAGAGCTGATCAGTTTAAGCGTGAAGCAGGGAAAAAGAACGCCCTGTCTCTGGGAATTGAAAATGCTGCAAATCCATGGATTGTTACTGTTGATGCCGACTGTATTTTGAACCGGCACTGGCTTCAGAGCATTGCAGGTTTAATTGAGCAGCAGCAGCCTGATATGGTTGTTGGGCAGGTGTCTGTGATTCCGGCAAAATCGTTGTTTTCGCAAATGCAAGCGCTGGAGTTTATGAGCCTAACCGGAAGCACAGCAGGTGCAGCCTCCATCGGGAAACCCATAATGTGCAATGGTGCCAACCTGGCTTTCCGCAAGGATTATTTTGAAAAAGTGGGAGGTTATGCCGGAAATGAAAATTATGCTTCGGGCGATGATGTGTTTTTGCTGCACAAATTCAAAAAGCTGAAAGGTGCCCGAATTTCCTTTCTGAAAAGCCACGGAGGTTTGGTCTACACCCGTTCTTCAGTTAACTTGAAGGAGTTTCTGCAGCAGCGAGGCCGTTGGGCCGGCAAGGCCGGCGGTTACCGCGATGGGTTTACCCTTGTCACCGGATTTGTTGTGGCGGGCTACAGCCTGATTATTGCAGCAGGCATTATTTGGGGGTTGTTTTTTTCTGTTTCGCTGCTGACGACCGCCCTGATGGCATTGGTTTTCAAGGCCCTGATTGATTTCCCGATCATGTTCAGTGTTTCAGGCTTCCTGCGAAAGCGAGAATTGATGTGGCTGTATCCGGCACTCTCGCTGGTGTATCCCTTTTATGTATCCGCTTCGCTGTTCTATGGTTTCTTCCTGAAGCCTTCGTGGAAAGCATAAGGGCTCAGGGCTCTTCATCGGGCTCGGGGGTAGAAATCAGATGAATTTCAACCCGGCGCTCTTCTTCACTGAATTCCTCGGAGGAGAATTGATCGCCCAGGGCTTCTGCACTCAGCCGGACTGGGTCGATCCCACAGTCCATCAAAAAATTCAGGACGGCTTCTGCGCGCCTGCCCGACAAGATCATGTTGTAAATCGGATCGCCGCTTTTGTCGGTATAGCCCGAAATTTTGCTTAAGAGCAGCGGATAGGCCTCAAGATCAGCCGCCACTTGTTCCAGTGTTTCCTGATGCGACTCCTGCAACGCAGCGCTGTTGAAGGGGAAGGTAAGAATCACCGGATAACGTGCCATTAGCGAGTCGGGCACCTGCACAAGAACGACATCCGAAACGATTGAAGGCGTTTCAGTTGCTGTCACCACCGGTTCAACGGGCTCTTTAACAGCCTCCTCTTCCACGGGCTCTTGTTTGGCCATTGAAACAGGAGTTTTCACGGTCGAAGTTTTTTCCTGTTTTTCTTTTGCAACCTCAAGCGGCTTTTCAACTTTTGTTTCAGAAAAAACTTCCTCCGTTACAGTTTCAGTTTGCTGTATTTCGGGCTGAACTTCTTCTGCTGTTTCAATTTCTTTTGTTTCTTCAATTTCTTCAATCTCTTCTTCCTCTTCAACCACTTCCTCCGGTTCCTTTGGTTTTATTTGGGTTTCAGTTGTCACCGCCTTTGCCTCGGTTTGGCTTATTGTTTCTGTTTCTTTTTCAGAAACTTCCTCTGTAATAATTTCAGTTTCTAATGGGGCAGCTTGTTTGGTTTCAGTAAATACCTCCCCGCGCACAACCTCAACCTCTTTTTCAATGGTTTCAGTTTTGACACTTTCAGCTGGCTCTGAGGGGCTTTCAGGAGCAACTGTTTCAGATTCCTCTTCGGCCTCCTCTTCAGTGACTTCTTCGGCTTCTTTTGTGTCTATTACCACTCTTTTTTCAGTTTCAGTAATGCGCTTATCCCGCAGCATTTGGTGCGCAATGTTGATGGTTACCGCTTCGCCTTCACTCACCCTGATCTGAATCAGCGTATCGGACAATGAAATGTCGATGCGATTTTCTTCGGATTGGGTAGCCGCTCTGCGCAGTATTACCTTTTCTTCTTCAACCACCCTGGGGCGGATAATGGGCTGGGGAATGCCCTCCAATTCGTCAAAAGGAATCAGCTGATCTTTCGCTTCCGAGCCTGGCAGCACCGGGAAAAAATCTCCTGCATTAAACACCGGTCCGCGGTAACTTATTTTCCTGGCTCCAAAATGGTAAGAGAGGCCCAACTGCCATTGCTGGTAAAAATTCAGTTCGGAAAGTTTGCTGCCCTGGCTGTCGTTAATGGGGTAATACAAACCAGTAGCGATACGTGCAGAGAAGCGGTCGCTCAACCTGAATTTCAGCCCGTGGGTCATGCCGGCGGCAAACTCGTGGCTGTCAGAAGCATCGGTACGGGTTTCTCCGGCCAGGTAGCCGGCTTCAATGGTGTGAAAAGGTGCCAGGAAGACGCGTTCGCCCAGCAGCCAGCCATTGTCCCACCGAAAGCCCAGCGTAAGGGCGGCAAAGCCTGCCTTTTTCAGGTCGCCACCAGCCGGCTTTCCGGCAAAGAGGCTGATCCCTGCGCTGAAGCTGCGGTTGAGGCTGCGCTCCAGGTGAAGGTTGGCGGCAGTGGATTTGAAGTCTTCCGGAAAACCAAAGGCATTGTCGAACCTGAATGTAGATGCTCCGGCTGAAAGTTTCCAGTTGAAAATGTCGGTTTGCCCTTGCACTTGCCAGATGCTGAGGAATATGGTTAGGGTAAATATTATTTTTTTCATCGCGATGGGTTTTTGCCAGTTTGTAATTCAATTTTGGGGCAGTTTCGTCCTTTTCTGCGAAAGCGCCCTGGATGAAAAGGATTAACGGCTCAGACCCAGCCAGAGATTGAGTTCGAGGCTCAGCCCTACAAAGGGCTTAACGAAAATATTGCTGCTGGAGTTGTTGTTCTTTTCTTCCTGCAGGATGGCCATGCCAGCGTTGAATCTCAGGAAGTAGGCTGTTTTGTAACCGTAGGCCACATAAATGGGGCGCCCGATCAGCGGCCCGGTAATTTCTCGGCCATCGCCAAAATCGAAATTGGTAAGAAAAAGACCGGCAGAAATGGAGCTGTTGCTGCGGAACTTGCCGGCAAGGGCAGGATTGCCTAAGGGAAATGATATGCCGGCGTAAGGCGCGCTGTCGTAAGATATGTCGCTGAATCCGCCTTTATTGTAAATACCGCCAAAACCGAAGTTTATGGGAAGTGTGTTGCGGGTGGGCTCGCTGGGGTAGTCGGGAAGCACCCGCGAGTCGGCCAGCACCAGCAAATCAAATCCAAGGAACTGGTTCACCTCATGCGCACACATTTGCTGAAGGTCTTCGAGGTTTTGCTGAAAGAAAGCCACACGCAGGGCCATGTCGTCTTCGCCCTCCTTGCTTAAAATATTGAAACGTGCCCGGCGCAGGCTCAGGTCATTTATGCGCTCCAGCTTATTGTAAACAAGGTCGGAAAAGCCCGGAAATTCGACCCCTATCTTGTTTCGGTAAAGTTCGAGGCCCTTTGATACGATCTGGTCGAGTTCCTGCCGCATTAACCGAGGATGTTTTGCCAGGGAAACGCTGTTGCGTCCCGAAACCACCGACATGTTAAGGTAAGCATCGATAGCTTCTCTGATCATTATTCCCAAAAGGTTTACCTCTTCGCGCGAGGCTGGCCTGAAATAGTTGATGCGCAGGGTGTACTGGTTGTTTCCCCTGAGTACATAGTTTACTGGTATGGAAAAGCTTTGCTCCTGGTAATCTGCAGGCTTCCTGTAATTGGCAGCAAAAAGTGACTTTTTATCAAAATCAGCAGAGCCGTAAAGTACCAGTTCCACCATGTCTATGCCAGCAGGCAGCATGCCGTTGAGCATCCACTGGCTCTCGGCGGGCAAGGGCTGGTTCTCGCCCAGCCAGTTTTTTTCGTAATTGTACTGAATGCTCTTAAACTGGGCATTTATTGTTATTACAGGAAAGAACAGCAGCAAAAGAGTAAGTTTTTTTAGCATAGGAGTATGGTTTAAACGTCGGTAAGAAATTTCTGTCAAAGATCAGACAGACGTGATTTATGAATAATGATTAAAGAGTCCCTATTGTCTATAAATATACGTAAAATAATTGAATTTCAAGTGGTTTCTGTTGGGAAATATAAAACGAAATAAGCCACTGGCGCATTACCAGTGGCTTAAAAAGTTAGATATAAACTGCTGCTTTTTGGTTTATTTCTGCTTGTCTGTAACGGAGTAGCCGGTATCAACAATGGTGGCAATTATTTCTTCTTCCGTTAGCCTGGATTTGTCGTAAACCACCTTGGTTTGCATGGCCACATGGTCGGCTTCCACCAATTCTACTCCCTCAAGGCCACCCACCCGCTTTTCGATGGCATTTTCACATCCGGTACAGGTCATGCCTTCTACCATGAAAATGGTTTCCATGCGGTTTTCGGGGGCGATTTCGATAGCTTGGGGTTCCTTGCCCATTTTTTCCTCAAGGGTGTTGAGATAAAGGGGCAGGGCAAGTAAAATCACCGCAAAAACGGTAACAATTCCCAGGAACACGACCGGGTTTAACCCGGCAGGCCTTCTGCGGCCGGTGTCGCGTCCCCTGCGCATAGTCTTGATGTGCTGATACCACAATACCGCAAGCAACAGCAATACCAATACGACGACAAATGGCCAGAAAGTTATGATACGGTCAATAATTCCCGTTTCAGTAGCAGGAGCCTGACCAAAAGCAAAATTGCCCGCGAAAAACATACTAAAAAACAGACTGAATTTGGGAAGTTTCTTCATGACGTTTTTTTTGTAAATATAGGGTATATTGTGATATGAGCAGAGGTTTTCACTAAAAAGGATTAGAAAAAACAAGTTAAAATTAACAAGTAATTAAGTAGATAAATACTGAAAATTAAAAAATATTTTTTAACTTTAGTATAGAAAGCGTCAGAAGAATCTTTAACCATTAAAAATCAGCGTCATGAAAAGCTATTTTCAGAAAAACAAGTGGAGGTTCCACTTGTTTTTATTGTTGTTTCTGTTACCTGGGATTTTTCAAACCTTGAATGCTTGTGAGGCGTGCAACCGTTTGTTTCTTGCCCAGTTAAAGAACCAGCGGGCTGGTTCGCTGGTTTCGCAGGAGCTGCTTGCCACTATTTCGGCCCAGGAGCACATTGGTCGTAACAATCAGGCTTCCCTTGAGGCCGGCTGGTCCAACAGCACGCTGATTCCAGCCGATGAATCCGTTGCCTCAATGCAATCGGGCGGCTCCAGTGTGCAAAACGTGCCGGGAGTCGGAACTACTGTTGCTCCTGGTAGTAATGTTGACTTCATTGACATTATCCGTCGCGACAATCGTTTGCCAATTCCTGCCACCAGTTTTGTGCCCCAAAACACGCCTGCCAACAAAAAAGTGAGAATAACCCTTGAGGAGGGTGATTCTTATATTGGTAATGGGGTTATTTACAAGGGTTTTACCATTGATGGCAAGATTCCGGGTCCGACCATTATCGTTGAGGAAGGCGATATTGTTGAATTTAAAATTGTGAATACCGGCGATTTGCCACACGGGGCTTCCATTCACTCGGTAAACAGCCAGACTTCAAAATACCTTGGCAAGGTGCAGCCCAACGACAGTGCCACGGTGGTTTTTCAGGCCAATATGCCCGGCGTTTACATGTATCACTGCGCTCCGGGAGGCCATGCGATCCCCATGCATATTATTTTCGGGCAATATGGTATGATGGTAGTGCGTCCCAAGAAGAAGTTTGAACTGGAAAGGATCCTTGGGAAAGAGCCCGATATCGAAATCTTTTTGCTTCAGCATGAATACTATGCTTCAGGAAAAGATGCTGTTGAGGGACAAGGTAAGCCGATGTACACTGCATTCAATGGGAAGTTGTTTCGCTATGTGGAAGAACCCATTGTGGGCAAACCCGGCGATTATGTGCGTATCAACTTCCTGAATGCCGGGCCAAACCTGCTATCCACCTTTCATATTGTTGGCATTATCTGGGATTTTGCCTACTGGCAGGGCCACCCCGACAATAAGTTTACTGGGGGGCAAACAGTAACAGCCGGGCCTTCCGATTCGTGGGTGGTGGAATTTCGAATACCGCCCGACGAAGGCAGTTACCTGATGCTTTCGCATGCGGTGGGATCTACTGACAGGGGGGCCATTGGTTTGCTGGTGTGCGACCGCAATGCAGAACCCAATAAGACCGTCCTGGCAGATGGCATCAAATACACCGAAGAAGAAATGGAAGAGTTCAGGCAAAAAGCCCTGCGCACCATAACCCCGTTTGGCATTGGATCGCCCGATGTGGACGTTCCTGTGGTGTACGGCAATGAGACAAAAGAAGTTATCGTAAGAATTATTGGAAATTCCTATCATCCGAAAGTGATAAAGGTAACACCCGGCACCACGGTGAAATGGATCAACGAGGATGTGTTTACTTACATGGAGGGTGAGTTCTCTGGTATTCACAATGTGATTGTGAAATCTGGGCCCGAGCGCTTTGCCTCCGATATGCTGGCGCATGCCGAAAGCCATTCACAGTTGTTGACTGTCGAGGGTGAATACACTTACATTTGCACCCCACATCCCTACATGGAGGGTAAAATCATTGTAACCAAGGATACAGCCTCGCCGGGTGTTCAGTATGCTGGCACCGGCTCTGCCCCAACCAGCAAAATGGTGTGGTTTGTGCTGATACTTGCTGCTACTGCCCTTATGATCGCCTTGATCAGCCTGATCAACAAATAGTGCGGGGTTTAATTCTCTTTCCAGATCGGGTGATCAATCATGGGGTGCAACAGTATGCTCCATTTTTCTAGCGCAGAAGTGCATCAAGCATAAACACCAGCATCATGGCCAGGTAGAAAAGGTTGATTTTCAGGAAGGCTGGCTTTGGGTCGGGATGGTCGCTTTTTCCGTGCCATTTTCTGAAGGAATAAATCAGTGCAAGTGCCAGGGCGAAAACGCTGAGTGAGAGTATTTGCGAATGGATGACACCGAAAAGTGCCGGCAGTATGGCTGCCATGGCCGTGGCTGCCACCCAGATCAAAGTCAGGTTGGCAATTTGCCGGCTGGTAAACAAGCGGGTAATTGTTGGAAAACCAGCCTTCTCATAATCGTTACCGTATTTCAGCAAAATCAGCCAGAAATGGGGGATTTGGCCGATGAAAAAGAAGAAGGCCACCAGGATGATATGCGGATGCAATATGGACCCGCCTGCAGCTGTCCATCCAATTATGGGAGGAAGGGCGCCAACCAGTGAGCCCGGTACCACGGCAAAGGCTGTCTTTTGTTTCAGCCAGGTATAAATCAGGTTGTACCAGAGCAGGGTCAGGATACCCAGAAGAAGAGGAGTTTTTGAATCTAGCCTTGCAAGGAGCAGAATGCCAATGGCAATGAGAATGGCCGAAAAAACAATCGCAATGCTTTTTGAAACCCTTCCTGAGGGGATAGGCCTTTGCCTGGTACGCTCCATCAGGCTGTCGGGTGTTGCCTCCTGAATATGATTCAGTGTTGCCGAACCTGCCGAAAGCAGATACACCCCCAGAATGGCACCCAACCAACCTTTTGCAAAAAAGCCCTGACTCAATAAGAAACCGGTCAGGGCAGTTAAGGCTACAGAAAGGGTGATAATGGGTTTGGTCAGCTGAACCATTGCCAGCAACCGACCTCTTATTTCCCGTTTACTCATTCAGCGATTTAAGGAACTCTACTATTAACTCAATTTGCTGCTCGCTTATTTCACCCTCATATGAAAACATTTGCCCGGGCCGATAGCCCTGGTGAATGTCATAGTCAGGTTCATAAATCGAGCGACGGACATAATCATAATCAAAGAGCACTTCACGCTGCTGCCCTTGTGTTATTACCGGCACATTGCTGCCCCATGCTCCTTTAAAGGTAGGTCCGATAATGGTGGAACCATCAAGGGAGTGACAGGCCAGGCAACCCTTGCTTTCCACAATTTGGCGGCCGAGCAAGGCCAGGTCGGCGCCTTCTTCCACGGGCAGAGCCACTCCGGTGGTATCAGCATACCAGGTCCAGAATTCCTCCGGTTCCATTACGACTACCTCGGTATGCATGTAACTGTGTTGCAAGCCGCAGTATTCGGTGCAGAACAACGAGTAACTTCCCAGCTTGGTGGCCTCGAACCACAATCGGTTGTTGGCTAGTCCGGGCACCATGTCTTCCTTCACCCTGAAGGCAGGAATATATAGCGAGTGTATCACATCTACGGCATTCAGGGTCAGGATAACGGCCGTGTCTTTGGGCACGTAAAGCTTGTCGGTAACCCTGCCGTTGTCGTAGCGAAAGGAGAAACTCCACATGCGGGCATTGGCGGTTATCTCAACCCCTTCAGAGGGGATTCTCTTCATAGGTTTCCAGCCCACATATCCGTAATAAAACATACCCATTACCAGGGCCAGCGGAATCACAGTCCAGATGATCTCCAGTTTGGTGCTGCCCGCATTCTGAACCGCTTTGGGATGTTTTTTCTTGTTGTAACGATAAAGAAAAAGGATCATCACCAGGGTTATCCCGATCAGGAAGAAAAAGGAAATTCCCAGGATGAATATAAAGGCATTGTCTACGCCTTCTACAAATGTTGAAGCTCCAGAGTTCATAAGGCAATATTATCTGTATGAATAATCGAAAAAGGTAACAAGCAGAACCAGCAGAAATACAACCACTACGGCCGAAACCATAAAGGCAAAGAAACGGCTCTCGAACTTGAGGTGCATAAACCAGGCCAGCACAATGGCGGCTTTAATGCCTGCAATGATCATGGCGGCCAGGGTGTTCATCGGGCCCATTTCCAGTTGGGTTATGGCCACGCTAATGCCTGTTAGTACCAGCAGGGCCAGTAAAACAAAAGCATGGGTGCGGTAGCTTACTATGTGATGTTTTTCTTCGCTCATAACAACTCCTTTTTAATGGATCAGATAAAACAGGGGGAACAGGAATATCCAGATCAGGTCGACCAGGTGCCAGTATAAGCCGGTGTTCTCTAGCCAGACGTAGTCGGTCTGATGTATCTTGTCTTTTCTGATCTGCCAAAACACATAAATGAACAGGGCAATGCCGATGATTATGTGCAGGGCGTGAATGCCTGTCATGATAAAATACAGCCCGAAGAAAAGGATGGTACCAGGACCCAGCTCCAGCAGCTCAGGGGCTCCGGGGTTGAAACCATACTCAAACTTGGCACCCCATTCAAAATACTTGTTGACAAGAAAAACCACTGCAATTATAAGGGTAATGGTTAGCAGGGTTAAGGCCAGTTTTTTATTTCCCTTTTGCATGGCCGAGATCGACATGGCCACGGTCATACTGCTAATAAGCAATATTATGGTGTTGATGGTCCCCATCACCACATCCAGTTCATCTCCGCCAAGTTTGAAGGCTTCGGGGTGCATGGAGCGGTAAACGGCATAAACCACAAAGAGCATCCCAAAAAGCAGCAGCTCAGTAAAGATAAAGAGCCACATGCCCATTTTGTCTCCCAGGTCATCGCGATGTACGGTCATAATCTCCTGTATTTTGTTAATGCTTAGTCTTCATAATCGTAAGGTCCCTTTACGATGGTGGGAATCTCTTCAAAGTTCTCCAGGGTGGGAGGGGTGTCGACCTGCCATTCCAGGGTTTTTCCGCCCCAGGGGTTCTTATCGGAAGTTTTTTCCCCGTGGCGGGCAGAACGAATCAGGTTGGCAAAAATGATGACAATACCCGAAACCATTACCCAGGCACCCAGCGAAGAAACAATGTTACCTCCATGGAAGTCGGGAAGGTAGTCGTAATATCTGCGGGGCATACCCATTATCCCCAGGTAAAACATGGGCAGATACAGGGTATTGAAACCGATGAAGAAAATGCCCCAGCCCAGGTTGGCCCAGTTCATGTCGTACATTCGTCCGAACATTTTGGGAAACCAGTAGTGCAGTGCGGCCATGAAGGCATAGCCCGTTCCGCCAAATACAATAAAGTGGAAGTGGGCCACCACAAAGTGGGTGTCGTGCACATGCACATTGGTGGCCAGCGAGCCCAGCACCAAACCGGTAAGGCCGCCGATCATAAACACAAAAATGAAAGATACAGCCCAGTAAAAAGGCGTTTGCATATGCAGCGAACCTCTGTGCATGGTGCTCACCCAGTTGAATACCTTAATGGCCGATGGGATAGCTACCAGGAAGGTGAGGAAAGAAAAGGCGTATAGCGCTCTGCCGCTCATCCCTGATGTGAACATATGGTGACCCCACACAAAATACCCCACGAAAGCAATAGCCATGGTAGAAAGTACAATGGCCTTGTATCCGAAAATAGTCTTGCGCGAAAATACGGGAATAATCTCGCTAATGGCACCCATACCCGGCAGGATCATGATATAAACGGCTGGGTGGGAATAAATCCAGAAAAGGTGCTGGTACAGAATGGGGTCGCCACCCAGGGCGGGATCAAAGATTCCGATTCCCATTAGGCGTTCAGCAATAATAAGCAGCAGGGTGATGCCAATTACGGGCGTGGCCAGGATTTGAATCCATGCCGTGCCATAAAGAGTCCACGGAAAGAGCGGCATCTTGAACCAGGTCATGCCTGGTGCACGCATCCGGTGAATGGTTACCACAAAGTTTATCCCCGTAAGGATGGACGAGAAGCCCATGACAAAAGCGCCGAAAACCGCTGGCAAAACGTTGGTTGGGGTGCGGAAACTGTAAGGGGCGTAAAAAGTCCAGCCGGTATCGGGGGGGCCATCACCCATAAACTGGGAAGTTAGCACAATCAGGATGCCGATGATATAAAACCACCACGAAAGCAGGTTAAGCTTTGGGAATGCCACATCCTTGGCCCCAATCATAATGGGCAGGAAAAAGTTGCCAAAAACAGCAGGAAGTCCCGGCACTACAATAATGAATATCATAATAATGCCGTGCAAAGTAAACAGGCTGTTGTAGGTTTGTGGCCCCATGATGGTGTAACCGGGAGCAATGAGCTGGGTTTTCATTAATAAACCCAGGATAGCAGCCACCGAAAAGAAAAGCAGCATGGTGTAAAGATACAGCAAGCCGATCCGCTTGTGGTCGGTGGAAAATATCCATGCAAAAAGACCTTTATATTGCCCCTTATATTCAAGGTAACTGACGTTGTGGGCGTTGTTTGCTTCTGACATGTTGTTGCGGAATAATGGTTAATTCGTACGTTTTTTAGGCTTAAGAACTAAGAACAGTAAAATGACCAAGGCAAAGAACAGAATCAAAGTGCCGGAAACCTTGGTAATGTTCAGCACATATTGTTGTCCTGCCGGGTCAAAGGTATAGCAATAAGAGAGCACTCTGCTAAGCGAAGGGCCCGATTTGCCCTCGGCGGTTTCAATCACGGCCATCTTAATGTCGATAGGCAAAAAGTAGGTGCCATGCAGGTAGCGGGTTATTTTGCCGTCGTGGGTAATAAAGATCATGGCCGAAGTGTGAAGAAAGTCAAACCCGGTGCGCTTGTATTTAAAGCCCACTGCCTCGGTAACTCTTTTAATGTTGGCGCTGTCGGCCACGAAAAATTGCCAGCCGTTGGGGTCGATTTCTTTGTTGATAAGATGATGATAATTGTTGCGGTTGGTGCGGGCCAGTTCGGGGCCTTCGCGCGGGTCGAAACTGATGGAAAGAATCTGGTATTCTTTTCCAATGGTCATGTCGCTGCGCGACACCACTTCGGCCATCGACTCCATAAACGGGCTGCAAATGCCCGGGCAACGGTAATATACCAGTGCGATCACTGTGGGCTTGTCAACCAGCTGCTCCAGCGTCACGCGCTGGCCAATCTCGTTAATCAGTTCGATGTCGAGGGGCACTTGCTGATCGAGCCGCTCGAAAATGCCAATCTCTGGTTCGTTGGGCTGGTAGGTCCTGTCAAGGTCCTGGGCCACAATAGCCAGCGGTGCTGCAAAACACAAAAGAATCAATAGGGCTCGTTTCATTGTACTTTTTTTTATAAATGATGATGAATACTTTCTTGGAGCATGGGGTGGTTTACCGGCACTACCCTTATCCGCGAAAGCGCAGTGAAAACCATTAAAAGGTACAAGCCGGCATAGCCTATCCAAATGCCAATTTCAATAAATCCCAATTTCAAAACGCCATAGCTGCCCGGCATAATCTGCAAAAACAGGCTGACCCAAAGTCCTACCATGAGCAGGGCGCTGATGCCGATCATCACGGGCTTTTTCTTACCGGTATTGTCGGCCATTACCACAATAAAAGGTATGGCAAAATTAATAAGCGGCTCGGCATAGAAAAAGAATTGCCACTCACCCAGGAATCGGGGCGAATAATACACGGTTAGTTCGGGAATGTTGGCATACCAGAGGATCAGGAATTGCATGAACCAAAGATAGCCAAAAACAATGCTGAAGCGGAAAAGATACCGCGCCAGGTCGTGGCGGTGGGCTTCGTTAAGCTCTTTCAAAAACCCCAGGTTTTTCAAATAAAACACCAATAGAATGATTATGGCTGTGCCGTAATACATGCTGGTAATCATAGCCCTGAAACCAAAAATGGTGCTGTACCAATGGGCATCTATTGTCATGATCCAGTCGATGGCGGCCAGCGAGAAAATTAGCACGGCGGCAAAAATGAAAACTTTGGAATAAAAAGCACTTTTGATGTACCATTGCTCGCCGCCTTCCAAATCTTCTTTTTTGGCCATTTTGCGCATCATGATAAAAAGGGGTATCCAAAGGGCAAAATAAATGACCATTCGAATCATGAAAAATGGCACGTTAAGGAAAGGTGCCTTGTGGGCTATAAGTTTATCGGTTTCGGTAATGCCCGGGTGCGACCATTCGTAAATGTCGTGCAGGCCGAAATACAGCAGTAACATCAAGATAAAGCCTGCAGGCAGGAAAGCACCTGCCGCCAGTGGAATGCGTTGAAATAGTGCCGACCATGACGAACCAGTAATGTATTGAATGCCATAAAACATCAGGGCGCCAATGCTTATGGTAATAAAATACATATTGTTAAGCAGGATGTTGGGCCAGGTCCTGGCGCTGTCGGTGGCAAAACCGGCAATAAGGGCAACTACACCAATGGCAATCATTGCAGCCAAAATGGCCAGGAGTTTTTTTGAGGGTTTAAAACTTGTATCCATAATGGGTTCCGTTTTACTTTTCCTGCAATACTTGTTCAACAAAGGCCACAATCTTCCAGCGATCTTCGGGCCTGATCAGCGAGGCATGTGCTCCCATAACGCCCCAGCCCACCGAGATTACATGGTAGGTTTCGCCTTCGGGTTTGGCAATAAATTCGGGGGTGATAAGCGAAGCCGGCGGGATAATGTACTTGCCGCTGGTGTGCAGACTGCCTTTTCCGTCGCCATTTTCACCATGACAATTCTGGCAAAATACCCTGTACAATTCTCTTCCTTCTTCGAGCATTTGCGGGGTCATTTGCAGTGGGTTCTGCAACTTTTGGCCTGCCAGTTCGCGGCTCTCAAAGTCGTTGCCATAAGGATAGGGCTCCATGCCGCGTGGCACGGTGCCAGCCACCGGTTCGCGCATGGTTTTGCCATCGTCCATGGCTTCGTTGGCCGACCAGGTTTTGTATGCCCGGCCGTGCGCCATGTCAGGAAAATACTCGAAGCCCTTGTCCATTCGGGTACGGTCGCAGCCCGCAAAAACTACAAGGACCATTAATGCCGCCGCCAGGCTAAGGCCTCTTTTCAATACTGTTTTGTAATAGCCACACATAATTAAATGGTATAAGTTAGGCTTCATTTTCTTCTTCAATGATTTCTTCCACCCCCGAATCCTGCAACCATTGTATTATCTCTTCCGGGTTAAAGTTGCGGTCGAGCACCAGGTAAAAGCGGTCGTCGAGGCTGCGCGGATGAACAACTTTTGCGCTTTTTCCAGGGAACATCTTTTCGCTGGTGAGAAACGAAAAAGTGGTAAATGCCCCTGTAATAAGAATGCAGACCAGGAACAAAATGACCACCATGGGTGGAAAAGCAAAAACCGGCTTTCCGCCATAATGCAAGGGGTAGTCGATTACCGAAACATAATACACAAAAGCAAAAGTGAGTATTATGGTAATTACCCCTGTGGCCACCGACAGGTAAGGAAGGCGCGATTCTTTGGTGAGTTTTTTGATCAGGTCGTGGTCGGCACTCGGGCCAAAGATGCCCTTAATGTTGACGCCGTTTTCCTTCAGCTTCTGCGTTGCCTTGAGCAAAACGGACTCGTCGTCAAACACACCTATGATTTGTTTAGTGCTCATGGTCTTGTGCTTTTTGTTTTCTTAATTTTTCGGCCCGGGCAATGGGCTTAACCTCATTAACTGCCACAATAGGTATATACCTTACAAACATCAGCATACCACAGGTAAACAGCCCGAAAGTCCCCAGGTAAATGCCAATGTCGACCATGGTGGGGCTGTAATGAGTCCAGCTCGAAGGCAGAAAATCTTCGGCCAGCGACGAAACAAGGATAATATACCTTTCGAACCACATGCCAATATTTATGACTATTGAAACCAAAAACAGAATTATCAAATTTTTGCGGGCATTCTTAAACCAGAAAAGTTGAGGGATGACTGCGTTGAACACAAACATGATCCAGAATGCCACCGAGAAACTGCCTGTGGCACGTGCCCTGAAAAAGGTGTATATTTCGTAATCGACGCCCGAATACCACGCGGTAAACATCTCGGTAACATAGGCCAGCCCAATAATGAGCGAGCCATATTTTAGCACATGGGCAATGTTGTCGAGGTGCTTTTCGGTTATATAGTCAAAAAGATTAAAGGCTTTTCTGAAAAGGATCATCAGGGTAAGCACCATGGCAAAACCGCTGAAGATGGCACCCACAAAGAAGTAAGGTGGCAAAATGGTGGCATGCCATCCGGGCAGCACCGACACGGCAAAGTCGAGGGCCACAATGGTATGTACCGAAATAACCAGGGGAGCAGCCAGGCCGCCCAGTATCTTCATCAGGGTTTCGTAACGGTTGTAGGTATAAAGCGATCCGTTCCAGCCCAGGCTGAACATCCCGTAAAGGAATTTGCCTACCTTGTTTTTGGTACGCTGAGCAATGGTAGCCAGATCAGGAACCATACCCATGTACCAAAGCATGATGGAGGTGATCAGGTAGGTGGATATAGCCAGCACGTCCCAGAACAGGGGCGAGTTGAAGTTGAGCCACAGCAGGCGGGTGTTGGGATATGGCAGTATGAAAAATGCCAGCCAGGGTCTTCCCATATGGATGAGCGGAAACAGGCCTGCACACATTACGGCAAACACCGTCATGGCTTCGGCCGAACGGTTAATGGAGCCTGCCCATTTTTGCCTGAATACCAAAAAGAAAATGGTAAAAGCTGTGCCGGCGTGACCAATGCCGATCCACCATACAAAGTTTATAATGTCCCAGCCCCAGGCCACGCTGTTGGTAAGGCCCCAAGTGCCAAGGCCCTGGCTCAGCGACATGTAAAAGGCCCAACCACCAATGGCCAGCAGTATGGTGCCTATGGTCATGCCCGCAAACCACCACAGTGGTGGCTTCTGCTCTACGTTAAGCAGCAACTCGTCGGTTATCTGCCCGTAGGTCTTGTCTCCCTTTACCAGGGCATATCTTATTTTATTGTTTATCATACACGATGTTTATTGTGGTTCAACATCATAATTATGTGCGTGGATTTCTGATCTTGGTCAGGTAACCTACCGATGGCAAGGTATGCAATTCCTCGAGCAGGTGGTAGTTGCGCGGATCCTTTATCAGTTTGGATACTTTGCTTTCCGGGTCGTTCAGATCGCCAAACACCAGTGCATTGCTCGGGCAGGCCTGCGCACAGGCAGGTTTAATCTCTCCATCTTTCAGGATGCGGCGCTCGTTTTTGGCGGTGAGTTTTGCTTCCTGTATGCGTTGCACGCAGAAAGAGCATTTCTCAACCACGCCACGTTCCCTTACGGTCACATCAGGGTTGAGCACCATACGGCCAAGGTCGGTGGTGGTATGGGTGTTGAACTTCTCCTTGGTGGCATACTCGTACCAGTTGAAGCGCCGAACTTTGTATGGACAGTTGTTGATGCAATACTTGGTGCCTACGCAACGATTGTAAGTAATCTGGTTTATGCCTTCCTGACTGTGTGTGGTGGCGGCTACCGGACAAACGTTCTCGCATGGAGCATGGTCACAGTGCTGGCACATGAGCGGCTGAAATACTACCCCGGGATTTTCTGCCTCGCCGGTGTAGTAGCGGTCGATGCGCATCCAGTGCATGATGCGGCGGCGACGCACCTGGTCCTTGCCGATTACCGGGGTGTTGTTTTCGCTCTGGCAGGCAATCACGCAAGTGCTGCAGCCAGTGCAGGCATTCAGATCGACCATTAGTGCCCAGTGGTGGCCTTCAAACTCCTGCGCAGGGTAAAGGGTGGTTTTATGCTTTTCATGGTATTTGTGCAGTTCGTTGCCTGCGGCGGGGTCTTCCTTGTATTTATCAAGGGTGGATTCGCGCACAATTGCGCGGCCTTCCATAGAGAAGTGGGTTTGGGTGCGCGCAAATTCGTGCTTGCCACCCACCTTTTCCCAATGGCTAATATTTCCGCTAAAAAGGCGGCTGTTGTTTAGCAGGAAAGCGTTTCCGCCACGGTCGTCGGCGCTGATGCCTGCATGGCTCCGGCCATATCCCAGGGCAAAGGCCATGCAGCCGGCAGCCACTCCCGGCTGAATCAAAACCGGCACCCTGGTTTTTTCATTAATCCGGATCACATCGCCCTCGGCCAGATCAAGACTTCTTGCCGTTGCAGGCGAAACCGCCGCGAAGTTATCCCAGCAAACCGAAGTAATGGGGTCGGGCAGCTCCTGCAGCCAGGGGTTGTTGGCATCCTGGCCGTCGGCCAGCGAAAGGCTGGGGTAAATGACAAACTCCAGTTCGGCAGCACTGGCAATGCGGTTATTAATTGTGCCAGCAATTAAGCCCATGGCTGCTGGATTGAAGTTCATGGCGAGTGCCTGGTTTGGTTTAATTTCAAGCACACCTGCCTGCAAGCTCTTGACCCAGAATAACTCTGCATCGGTAAATTCCGATTGCAGGGGCATAAGGTTATTTTGCCACCAGTTCTTCAGGTAAGCATGGAAATCGGAGTCTTTGCCCATCCAGGCAAGCAGGGTGTCCTGAAACTGCCGGGTTTTAAAAAGTGGGTGAATCAAAGGCTGCATGAGACTGTAGTGCCCTGACTTAAACTCAGCATCTCCCCACGATTCGAGGTAGTGGTGGTCGGGTAGAATATACTGGCAAACTTTCGCAGTCTCGTCTTTTAAGGATGAAAAGGAAATGCTCAGTCCGGTCTTTTCAATGCCGCTGACCACTTTTTCGGTATCAGCATAATGGTAAACCGGGTTGCTGTGGTAAAACATAACCGCATCCACATTTCCCTGGTTCATGTCGTTGAGCAGGTTGTCGAAAGCATTATCACCGGCCATTCCAATCATTAATGGCGCGGTTGTTTCTATGGTAGTTCCGTAAGCCCCACACATTTGGTTAATAGCAGCTACAAGCATTTGAACCTCTGCCTGGCTGCTTCCCGAAACCACCAGGGCCTTTCCCTGATTTTCCATAAGCTGGCGGGCGAGGCTCTCCACATCGTAATCAACGCTTGCGGCGCCGATTCCGGCTTGACCGGCTAATGCGGCCACCTGGTCGTGGAGTGCAAGCAAAATTTTCAGTTCTTCCGTTGGCTTAACCGGCACCCGCTCGTCGGCACTGGCACCGGTGAGCGAGAGCATGCTCTCAAACTGAATGTGACGCGACATTTCAGGTTTTTCCTGGCTTAGGCGTCGTCGTTCGGCATAGCGGCCCGCAAATTCAACCGGCGAGAGCCAGGTGCCTAGAAAATCGCAACCAAAACCCACGATGAGTTCAGCCTTATCGAAACGGTAATCAGGGATTATGGCGTTGCCAAAAAGGTTTTCATGTGCCTTTCGGAGGCCGTGGTAGGGTATGGCATCCCAGGCAATAACCTCCACTCCCGCAAAAGTTGATTTGAACTCTTCTATCAATGCTTTGGAAGAAGGGCTTATCAGGGTCGGGGTCACTAGAGCAATTCTTCCGCCACTGTCCGAAATCTCCTTCAATTTTGCAATAATGGCCGTATCGGCTTCTGACCATTCAGTTTCTTCCCCGTTTTTCAGGGCGGTTTTGTAGCGCGCACCAGTGTCGTAAAGACTCAGTACCGATGCCTGTACCCTGGCCGAAGTGCCGCCTTTGGTTATCCCCGAAAGGGTGTTACCTTCAATTTTTATGGGGCGGCCATCGCGGCTTTTGACCAGTACCGGGCAGTATTCGTTGCCGTTCAAATAAGTGGAGGCATAATACGAGGCTTTGCCCGGAACCAGTGTCTCGGGCTGATTCAGGAAAGGGATGGCCTTCTTTACCGGGTTTTCGCAGGCCGAAAGCACTGTGGCCGACACAAAGCTGATGCCGCACCACTTCAGAAAGTCGCGCCGCGACGAAGATTTATTGTTGGCCTCATCGGCAAGAATCTCAACCATGGATCGGTCCTGGCCGTCTTCGGCAAGCAGGTCGGCTTGCTGTTGGTCAGTGATTTGAAGCTCGTTTAAACTTTTCCAGTATTTCTTTTCCATTTGGAAACAGTTTGTATTGCTGAATAATCTTTTTAATGGCGCTTTCGCGGAAAGTCATGCCAGGCAAGCTGATCAATAGTGGCACTTCATGCAATCTTCACCTCCGATGCGGGCAGCTTTTACTGCGTCAATCTTTCCGTCTTTTATGTCCTGATGCAGTTGCTTGTAAATCTGGAAGTATGGGTTGTCAAGAAAATCCACGTCATTGTCGCGGTGGCAGGTGAGGCACCAGCCCATGCTCAAATCTTCGACCTGGCTTAAAATATGCATTTCCTCTACCAGCCCGTGGCACTCCTGGCATTCGAGTTTCCCGGCATTCACATGCTGGGCGTGGCTGAAGAAACTGTGATCGGGCAACTTGTGTATGCGTATCCAGCGGATAGGCTCTCCGGTTTCCACGGCCTGATGTATTTTATTGATCTCGAAGCGGCCGGAATTCGTGCCTTCTCTGATCACGTTATGGCAATTGAGGCAGGTGTTGTTTGAGGGTATGCCGGCACTTAAGCTGAAACTGCTGATGGTGTGGCAGTAGTTGCAGTCGATTTCGTTTTCGCCTGCATGTATCAGGTGCGAAAATTTTATGGGCTGGTCGGGGGCGTAGTCCTGGGTGCGTCCAAGGCTGCGACTTTCGGCCACCGCAAATTGCATGTGTACGACCAATCCGATGATAAGTATCAGCACGTGGGGAACCTTGAATTTAATTTTTTTGGTTATGAGCAGGTCAACCAGGGCCAGCAGCATAAGGAAGCCAAGTCCCCAGAAAATAAATGCTTTGACAGGATAAGCCTGGAGTTCACCGGGTCCTTTTTTCAGCACCTCCAGGTAATATGCTTCCAGTTGTCTCTCTTCATCGGGAGTAATGGTCATGCCCGAGTGATCGGCCATCATGCGCATGCCGGTGGGGCTATTCAGCTTTGCAGCAATGCGGTATTCTTCATTGTCGTGCCATAATTTGGCCAGGTCGTAAGCCGAAGGGTTCCAGTTTAGGGTGTCGGTGCGGGAAGTGTAATGGCAGGAGGCGCAGTCGTGCTGCCCACTTCCAAAAGGAACCATTCCCTTGAAAAGGCGTTCGCCGCGGCGCAAGTCCTGTTTGCTGTATTCGCCCCTCGTATAGGGTTGGTCCGGCTCGGGTGCAGCCTCTCCTTCTGCTTCCTCAGCAACCTCTTCCATCAAACTGTCGATGGCAGCAATTACTTCTTCCGCATCGACCGCCAGGGTGTCCTGGCTGAAAAGGGGTATGGTAAACCAGCCGATTATACTGAACAGCAACACGAAAAGCCCGGGAAGCAATGCCCCGGTTCTCTTTCTTCCTGCAATTGGTTTGGTGTGCATGGTGATTCAGGTTTGTTTGCAAACTTGCTTGTATTCAGGGAAGACCTGAAAATAATTCCAAACAGATATTTATATATTTGTAAGAGCGCACTGAAAACCAGTGAAATGCGTATTGTTCTGTTTCTTGAAACAACTGAAATCAAAGGCTTCGGGGGTAAAATTATAAAAAAATATATCTCCGTTCACTGCTTTTGCTTATTCAGAATCATTCAAAATAAAAGAAGAGTGTTTGGTCGGGTTTAAACTTTAACACATGCAAAAGATGGGACGGACAGCATGAGAACGTTTAGAACAAGGGTTTTATATGGCTGTTTTTGCCGGTGCTTTTAAGTACAGCAACCCAAATATACATTTTTTAAGAAATTAAAATCAACTAAATTCATTAATGATAATAAATTTTCTTTTTTTTGCAAAACGATAAGCCAAACTGGCTTTTTTTGTGTTTTTGTGCATAAATAAGAATAATTGACGTTTGTTATTTTAAAGTATGCAGTTAATGGCGTTACAAAAAAAAAATCTGACTACTCCCGATGGTAATAGCCAGGCTGCTCCTGTTTGGGTGCTTGATGATGACCCCATGATGGTAAATGGCATTGAAAAGAAGCTGGAATCACATGGCGTTAAGTCGCGCGGCTTTACTGATGCTCATGCTTTTGCTGAAACCTATCTTGCCGAATCGTTTGATGGTTTGCTGATTATTATTGACTATCAGCTTGGCACTACCACTGGCCTTGATGTAATTAATGAGTTGCAGCGCCAGGGGCACCGGCCCGATTTCCTTGCAATGACCGGCTATGGAGATGAAAAAGTAGCAGTATCTCTTATGAAAGCCGGTGCCATAGATTACCTGGTTAAGGAAAAAGGTTTTATTGACCACGTTCCTTTGGCCGTGGAGGCGGCATTCAAGCGAATGCACATTAACCGCAAGCTCGAAAAAGCTACTTTTTCGCTCAAACGCAGCCTCGAAAAGCAAAAAAAGCTGAATCAACGCATCCAGGCTCAGAATCTTGAACTTTCACGCGAAAAAGCAAAAGTCGAGGTGCTGTTGCAAAATATTTTACCCGGCAGGATTGCCCGTGAATTGCTGAGCCATGGCACTGCCAAAGCCCGGTATTTTCCGTGTGTAAGTGTGTTGTATGCTGATGTGGAAGATTTTTCGGCCAAATCGGCTCTGTTTAAACCCATCGACCTGGTTGAAAAACTTGATGAGTACTTTAGCATGTTCGATGGTATTATTGGAAGGCTGAGACTGGAGAAGATCAAAACCATTGGTGATTGCTATATGTGTGCCGGTGGAATTCCTGAAGCTGACACCCTGAGCCCGGCCCGGGTTGTGCTTGCCGGACTGCAGATTCAGCACGCAGTGGCAATAGAGGCCCTTGAAGCAGCTGCCGAGGAGAGGCCTTTCTTCACCCTTCGCCTGGGGATTCATACCGGCGAGGTGGTGGCCGGAGTTATTGGCCGCAAAAAATTCTCTTACGATATTTGGGGCAACGCTGCCAATAAAGCCCATTGGATGGTGCAGGCCGGCGAAGAAAACAAGGTGAATATTTCTTCTGAAACCTTTGAACTTGTTTCTGATTATTTTGAGTGCAGCTACAGGGGCAAGGTGCAGACCAAGCACTATCAGTTCGAAGAAATGTACTTTGTGTATCGCCTCAAACCCGAATATTCGGTTGATGCCGCAGGTCTGGAGCCAAATATTAAGTTTCTCGAAGCTACCGGCATGATTTAGAATTGCTCCTGAAAGCAAAGTTTTTTGCAAATGCCGTTTTGGCCTTTAATCCCGGCATGTTGTTTGAATTGCAGAATAGTGTAAATTTGTTTTCCCGAAAAACAGAGTAAAAAGCCAGTAATGTATCAGTTTTTGGAAAAGGCCCGTAACCAGCAGTTTGTCATCACCATTGTGGAAGACGACCTTTCGCTAAATTATCTGATCCGGAAAACACTGGAGCGTGAAGGCTATGTTTGCCAGGGTTTTCAGTCAGGGGCTGAAACCTATAAATGGATTGTTGAAAATCCCGGGTCGGACACCCTTATTCTGCTCGACTATCAGCTGGCTGATGTGCAGGGCGAAGAGTTTATAAGGCGTTTGAAGCGCGAAAACATTGACTTGCCTTTTGTTATCATTACCGGCCATGGCGACGAACGCACGGCGGTCGAAATGATGAAGTTGGGCGCCCTTGACTATATGGTTAAAGACAATAGTTTCGTTGACCTTTTGCCTTCGGTCATACATCAGGTGGTTAGCCGTCTCAGCATACAGAAACAACTTACCGAATCGCAGCACGCCCTGCGTCAGAGCGAGGAAAAATACCGGAGTATCTTCGAAAATATTCAGGATGTGTATTTCGAGCTTACGCTCGAGGGTATTGTGCTTGAGTTGTCTCCTTCCATCGAGCAGATCTTTTTATACAAAAAAGACGACCTTCTGGGCAAACCCCTGTTTGAAGACAGAAACAAGCAGGATGTGTTCTTTGAGCACCTGAACGAAAAGGGCTATATGTCTGATTTTGAGTTGCTGCTCAACAGAAAGAACAAGCAGAAATTGCCCTGCTCCATCACTTGCAAGTATATCTACGACCATGATGGCGAAGCCACCATGATTGTGGGCACCATTCGCAATATAAGTGAGCGCAAGCAGGCCGAAGAAAACCTGCGGATCAGTGAGGAACGCTACCGTATTCTGGCCGAGAACTCCAGCGATATGATTTCAAAGCATAGTTGGGATGGCTCCTATGTTTACGTTTCTCCCGCCTCAAAAAGGCTTTTGGGTTACGAGTCGGAGGACCTGGTCGGAAAATCGGCCTACCTTTTTATTCATCCCGACGACATCGACGGAGTTAGGCGTAGCCACATAGGACTGCTCGAAAACCAGCACGATAATTTTATTGAAAGTTACCGTATTTGCAAAAAAGACGGAAACTACATTTGGTTTGAAACCACCAACCAGGTTATTTTTAATCAGAAAACAAACCTGGTAGAGGAGATTGTATGTGTGAGCCGCGATATTACGGTTCGTAAGGAAAAGGAAGAGCTGCTCAAAGCAAAGGAGGTGGCAGAAAGGGCCAACCAGGCCAAATCGGAGTTTCTGGCCAATATGAGTCACGAAATCCGTAACCCCCTCAATGCCATCATTGGCATGACCAAAACGCTGTCGAAAACACGGCTGGATTCCGACCAGCAGAGTTATATAAATTCCATCCTGATTTCTTCAGGCAACCTGCTGCATATTCTGAACGATATTCTCGATTTTTCAAAGATCGAAGCCAATAAGATTGATCTGACCTTTGCCGATTTCAACCTCAAAATGGCAATTGCCGAGACCCTCTCAGTTTTCGAACCCCAGGCAAATGCCAAGGGCCTTGAGCTTGAAATAAATTTTGACCCCGATGTTCCGGAATGGGTGCATGGTGATGAAAAGAAAATCTGCCAGGTTCTTAACAATTTGCTAAGCAACGCCCTGAAGTTTACCAACCAGGGAAAAATAGAGATAGGTGTTTCGAAAAAATCGGTGCAGCAAGAGAACATTCGCCTGGTATTCTTCGTTAAAGATACAGGTATTGGTGTGAAAAATGATGACATTCCACGGCTTTTTGAGTCGTTTCGTCAGCTCGATATTTCTGCCAGAAAAGAATATCAGGGTACTGGCCTGGGGCTTAATATTGTGAAAAGCCTGGTAGAAATGATGCATGGAAAAGTTGAATTTGAAAGTGAATATAACCAAGGCAGCAGGGTTTCGTTTGAAATCCCCCTTGTGGTTGCCAGTGAAAAGAGAACCTTTGGTGATAAAATGCCCATTAAGGATAATGAAGAGGAACCTGAGATGAAAGAACTGAACATCCTTGTTGCTGAAGACGACGCAATAAACCAGTTGTATCTTGCCGGTTTTTTGCGCTCTCAGGGCTGGAAAGTGGATACCGCGGCCAATGGCATGGTGGCTATTGAAAAATTTTCTGGAAGTGTATACGACCTGGTGCTCATGGATGGACAGATGCCCAAAATGGACGGCTTTGAAACCACCCGGCGCATTCGTGAAATGGAGAAATCATCTGGCAAGCATGTGCCCATTATTGCCATCACGGGTTATGCCATTCCCGGTGACCGCGAGCGCTTTCTCGAGGCAGGCATGGACGATTACGTATCAAAACCCATAGATGAACGAAAGCTCATAGAGATAATAAACCGTATGACCCAATAAAAAAACCGGAGTTCGCTCCGGTTTTTTTGTGGTCAAGTGGTGCAAGGTTTATTCGTTTATGGCCTGCACACCAGGCAGAACTTTCCCTTCCATATACTCCAGCAGTGCGCCGCCACCGGTGCTTACATAGCTTACCTGGTCAGCCAGGCCCAACTGGTTAATGGCTGCCACAGAGTCGCCCCCGCCAATAAGGGTAAAGGCACCTTTGCTGGTGGCTTCAACCAGGGCTTCGGCAACTACTTTGGTGCCTTTGGCAAAGTTTTCCATTTCGAATACGCCCATGGGGCCATTCCAAAGTACCGTTTTCGATTTTTTTATGGTTTCCGCAAAAGCCTTCATGCTTTCTGGCCCAATGTCGAGGCCAAGCCAGCCCTCGGGAATGGCATCGGCAGCACCTTCTTTAAAACTGGCATCGTTCGAAAACGCATCGGCAATAATGGCATCGGTGGGGATATGCAGCTTCACGCCTTTTTGCTCAGCCTTGGCCATAATTTCTTTGGCTTTTTCAAGGAAGTCTTCTTCTACCAGGCTTCCGCCGATTCGACCGCCATTGGCTTTTATGAAAGTAAACATCATGCCGCCCCCAATGATCAGGTCGTCCACTTTGTCCAGGAGGTTTTCGAGGATTTCGATCTTGGAGCTCACCTTGGCACCGCCAATAATGGCCGTGTAGGGCCGCTGTACATCCTTGAGCACCTTGTCGATGCTCGAGAGCTCACGTGCCATCAGGTAACCAAAGGCTTTGTCTTTGGGAAAAAATTTCGCAATAATGGTTGTGGAGGCGTGGGCGCGGTGTGCGGTGCCGAAAGCATCGTTCACGTAAACATCTGCCAACTGTGCAAGCTTACCTGCAAATTCTTCGTTGCCCTTGGTTTCTTCCTTATAAAAACGAAGGTTCTCGAGCAACAATACCTGGCCTGGTCTGAGGTTCAGCGCTTTCTGGTGCGTCAGGTCGCCAATGCAGTCTTCGGCAAATTTCACCTCAACGCCCAGCAACTTGGCAAGGTGCTCCCTGATATGGCGAAGTGAGAATTTATCTTCGGGGCCTTCTTTGGGCCGGCCCAGGTGCGACATAACGATTACGGAACCGCCATCGTCGAGTATCTTTTTAATGCTGGGAACGGCGGCCCGCATGCGCGAGTCGTCAGTGATCTGAAATTCGCTGTTGAGCGGCACGTTAAAATCTACGCGCATTATAGCGCGTCTGCCTTTAAAGTTTATTGCATCAATGGTCTTCATGTTCAGTCGATTTAGGATTTTTATTTGCTAATTTTTTATGATTGTTATAGCAGGGTTATACAAAATGTGGCCCTGCTGTTTAATTATTTCTTTTAAATTTGTGGCGCCTGATCCGCGTAAAAAGAAGCATAAAATTAATGATTCTAGCGGATTTTTGTATAATTAATTGTTCCTTTATGAACCTTTTTCCCGAGGCTGTAATTTCGAAACTCCCGCAAACCGGCACCTCCGTTTTTGCAGTAATGACGCAGCTTGCCCGAGAGCACGATGCCATTAATCTCTCGCAGGGGTTTCCTGATTTTCCCGTTTCGGAGAAACTAATTGAGCTTGTCGCTTTGCACATGCGCAAGGGGCACAATCAGTATGCCCCCATGCCGGGCTTGCCCTTGTTGCGCGAACGCATTGCCGAAAAAACCCAGTCCCTTTATGGCGCACAGTACAATCCCGATACCGAAATTACGGTCACTGCGGGTGCTACACAAGCCATTTTCTCGGCTATCAGCGCTTTTGTGCGCGAAGAAGACGAAGTGATTGTATTCGAGCCCGCTTACGACAGCTACGTGCCAGCCATCAAGCTTAACGGGGGCGTGCCAATTGTGTCGCAACTTAGACTGCCTGACTACAGCATTATTTGGGATGAGGTAAAGAAACAGGTGAGCTCCCGCACCAAGATGATCATTATAAACAGTCCGCACAACCCCAGCGGCAGCATACTGAGTGCTTCCGATTTGGCTGAGCTCGAAAAGCTTACCCGCAACACTGGTATCATTATTCTTAGCGATGAAGTGTATGAGCATATCATTTTCGATGGTAAAAAGCACGAGAGTGTTTGCAGCTATCCTGGCCTGGCCGAGCGCAGCCTGATAACCTGTTCGTTTGGAAAAACATTTCATGCTACCGGTTGGAAAACCGGCTATTGCGTGGCCCCCGAAAATCTCATGAAGGAGTTTCGCAAATCGCACCAGTTTATTGTGTTCTGTTCAAACACCCCCGTACAGCATGCCCTGGCCGATTTTCTCAAAGATCAGGAGAACTATCAAGGTTTAGGTGCGTTTTACCAGCAAAAGCGCGACTTTTTTATTAACGCGCTGAAAGGCTCCCGGTTTGAATGGGTTCCTGCCTCCGGCACCTATTTTCAGTTGCTTAACTACAATAAAATTTCTGAAGAAGACGAGATGGCCTTTGCCCGGCGCCTCACCAGTGATTACAAAGTTGCTGGTGTGCCTACCTCACCATTTTACAGTAAAACAACCAATAATGGCATGCTGCGTTTTTGCTTTGCCAAATCAGATGAAACCCTCGAAAAAGCCGCCGAGATATTATGCAAAATTTAGCCGTTTCCATAATCCAGACTACCCTTTACTGGGAGGACGCCGCCCGCAATCTTGAAATGTTTTCTGAAAAGATTGCAGCTTTGGAAGGCGATACCGACCTCATAGTGCTGCCCGAAATGTTTACCACGGGCTTTTCTATGAATGCCCGGGTGGCGGCCGAGCCCATGGGTGGCCCTGCCCTGCAGTGGATGCAGAAAACAGCGGCAACGCGCAAATGTGTGATTTGTGGTAGTATGGCCGTAGAAGAAAACGGGCGTTTTTATAACCGGTTTTTCTGGGTCAGACCCGATGGCTCTTTTGAGTATTACGACAAAAAACATCTCTTTACTTACACCGGCGAAAACAAGGACTATACCGCCGGTAAAAGAAAACTGATCGTTGAGCTCAAAGGCTGGAGAATCATGCCGCTGATTTGCTATGACCTGCGCTTCCCGGTTTTCACCCGCAACCGTTTCCGCGAAAGCGAAGGTTTTGACTATGATGTGCTGCTGTATGTGGCCAACTGGCCAGCAACCCGAAGCCATGCCTGGCGAATAATGCTCATGGCACGTGCCATCGAAAATCAGGCGTATGTGATTGGGGTAAACCGCCTGGGAGTGGATGAAAATGAAATTACCTATTCGGGCGACTCGGCCGTGATAAGCCCGCTGGGCGAAAACCTTAGCAACCTAATGCCAAATCAGGAAGGAGTTGAAACCGTGATTATGCCGCGTTGTCAGCTCGACAGCTTCCGCGACAGTTTCAGGCCTTGGGCCGACTGGGATAAGTTCAGTCTGGAATAAACTTTTCTTTCTAAGATTCAGCTTTCAACAGCATCCAATTCAACGCGCAGGTTGTCGATAATGAAGGTCTGGCGTTCAGGTGTGTTTTTGCCCATGTAGAACGATAGCATGTCAGCAATCCCCATCTCCTTTCTAAGGATCACCGGATCCAGGCGTATGCTTTTCCCTATAAAGTTGATAAACTCATCGGGCGAAATTTCGCCAAGACCTTTAAATCGGGTAATTTCGGGTTTAGCACCCAGCTCGGCCATGGCATCCATTCGCTCCTGCTCAGAATAGCAGTAAATTGTTTTTTGTTTGTTGCGCACCCTGAACAAGGGCGTTTGCAAAATGTAGACATGTCCGTTGCGTACCAGGTCGGGGAAGAACTGCAGGAAAAATGTGAGCAGCAGCAGGCGAATGTGCATGCCATCCACGTCGGCATCGGTGGCAATTACCACGTTGTTATAGCGAAGGTCTTCAAGGCTGTCTTCAATGTTCAGGGCTGCCTGCAGCAGGTTGAACTCCTCGTTTTCGTAAACAATTTTCTTGGTGAGGCCATATGAGTTGAGCGGCTTTCCCTTGAGGCTGAACACTGCCTGGGTGTTCACGTCGCGGGCTTTGGTAATGGATCCGCTGGCCGAGTCACCTTCGGTAATAAAAAGGGTGGTTTCGAGCCGCTGTGGGTGATTTTCGTTGTAATGAATGCGGCAGTCGCGAAGTTTCTTGTTATGCAGGTTGGCCTTCTTTACCCTTTCCTTGGCCAGCTTTTTAATGTTGGCCATATCCTTGCGCTCGCGTTCCGATTGCATGATCTTGCGCAAAAGGGCTTCGGCTGTTTCGGGGTTCATGTGCAGGAAATTGTCCAGCCTGCGCTTCAGAATATCATTAATGTAGTTGCGTATGGACTGCCCGCCTGGCTCAATGTATTGCGAGCCAAGCTTGGTTTTGGTTTGCGATTCAAAAACCGGCTCCTGCACTTTAATGCTCAGGGCAACAATGAGAGAGGTTTTGATGTCGTTGGCATCAAAATCCTTTTTGTAAAATTCACGTATGGTTTTATTCAACGATTCGCGAAAAGCGGCCTGATGGGTTCCGCCCTGGGTGGTATGCTGCCCGTTGACAAACGAATAGTATTCTTCGCTGTATTGGCTGGTGCTGTGCGTGAAAGCAAACTCCAGGTCGTCCTCGTGCAGGTGGATAATCGGGTAGCAAACGGGGCTGTTGATATTGTGGGTTAGCAGGTCGTGCAAGCCGTTTTGCGACTGATACTTTCGCCCGTTAAAAATAATGGTGAGCCCGCGGTTCAGATATACGTAATTCCAAAGCAATCGTTCAATATACTCGTCGATGTAGCGGTATTTGCCAAAAATAACCTCATCGGGAACAAAACTGATGATGGTGCCCCCTCGGCCCGTGGTATCGGCTTCTTTATCATCATTAACCAGTTGTCCCATTTCAAACTCGGCAACCTTGCTCCGGCCTTCGCGTATCGATTCTATTTTGAAATAACTGGAAAGGGCATTAACCGCCTTGGTGCCCACTCCATTGAGCCCAACGGTCTTTTTAAAAACTTTGCTGTCGTATTTTGCTCCAGTGTTGATCTTCGAAACCACGTCGACCACCTTGCCCAGCGGAACGCCCCTGCCGTAGTCGCGCACGGTAATCTGCTTTTCGTCGATGCTGATCTCAATGGTTTTTCCGAACCCCATGATGTATTCATCGATGGAGTTGTCGATCACTTCCTTGAGTAATACATAAACCCCATCGTCCTGCGAAGCACCATCGCCCAGCTTGCCGATATACATACCTGGCCTCAGGCGAATGTGCTCCTTCCAGTCGAGGGTACGTATGGAATCTTCTGAATATTTTTCGGTTATCATAGTTTGTCGTGCACTAATCAATCTGCAAAGATAACAGAAACACGCCAACCAGCCTGCTTGCTCAGTGTTGGTTTTTATCAACTTGTGGTTAATAAACCCAGCACAGCAAAGATATTTTTTGGGTTTAGTATTCTTTTTTGTTAAAAATTGTGAACAATTAAACCTTCCCGAACCTTTATTGTCCAACTGTCGACCAAAAAATGTTAAACAAACATTCGGCAGTCCTAATCAACTTTGTCAATTTTATAAAAACTAATTTTATATGTTTAATTTTCTGCACTTTAAGAAGATTCTTCTGATAGTTCCCTTCTTTTTCTTTTCCATCATTCTGAAAGCCGAGCAGCCTGCCGGCCCTGCCGAGCAATCGGCCCAGCGTCCGCCTGCCACTGGTGTGGTTACGGGAACTGTACTCGACGATGCTAACAGCGAACCGCTGATGTTTGCCAGCGTAGTGCTTCACAGCATGCGCGATTCAGCCATGGTTACCGGTGCCATTACCAACGAAAAGGGCATTTTTATCATTGAGCAAGTTCCCCCGGGAAGGTATTTTGTAGCGGTGAACTATGTGGGTTATCCCCGTAAGGAGGTAAACGGCATTGTGGTAACACCCCGTGAGCCTGTTTATGAAATGGGCGTTATTCGCGTTGAACCTGGTGCAGCCACCCTTTCTGAGGTTACGGTGGAAGCTACCCGCCAACTGATGGAGGTAGGTCTCGACCGCAGGGTTATCAATGTCGACAGCGAACTCACTGCCGCGGGCGGCACAGCCCTGGAACTGATGCAAAATATTCCCAGCGTGGCAGTCGATTTCGATGGCAACGTGAGCCTTCGTGGAAGCTCAAACGTGACAATTCTTGTGGATGGACGACCCAGCGGACTTACCGGCCTTAGCGGCTCTGAAGCCCTGGAACAGATCCCCTCCAATATGATTGAACGTATTGAGGTCATTACCAACCCTTCGGCACGTTATTCGCCTGATGGCACTTCGGGCATTATAAACATTGTACTGAAAAAACAGCGCCAACCAGGTTACAATGGAATGGTGTCGCTCAATGCAAGCGCAGGAAACCGCTACACAGGCTCGCTCAACCTCAATTACAAAACCGGTGCTGTAAACTTTTTTGCCAACTACAGTGGCCGTATATTCAACATGGAAGGAAGCGGATATAATTTCCGCTCCAGTTTCCTTGCCGACACCACTTTCCTCGATCAGGATACCAGGTTTGAGAATGCTATGAACTCCCACAATTTCAGCGTGGGCGCCGACTACCAGGTTAATCAGTATAATACCCTTACTTTTTCGGTAATGTATAATTCCTGGCAGCGCCTGTCCGACAACTTTACCGACTACAATAACCTGGATGGCGAAATGTCGCTCATGAATTTCTTTACCCGCACATCGGGCAACGAAATGGATAACAGCGGCATGAACTACAACTTTAATTACCGCAGGACCTTTTCTCAGAAGATCAAGGAATTCAATACCGACATTGTATTTTCGAGCCGTGGCATGAATGCCGCTGAAAATAACATTCAGCGGTTTTTTGACAATACCCGTTCGCCCCTGAGCAGGCCCGATTTGCTCGAAAACACGCGCACTGATGGGGATAACTGGATGTTTTCGGTACAGATGGACTACATTCAGCCATTGGGCGAAAACCGCAAGCTTGAGCTTGGCGGTCGTGCCTACCTGCGCGAAATGGGATCAGACTTCAATTTCTTCAACTTCAACCCCGAAGCCCAGCTTTGGGAAAACAATGCCGGTTTGAGCAATAACTTTGTTTACAACGAGCAGGTTTACGCCGCATACGGTATCTTTTCGACCATGCTTGGCAAATACAGCTTGCAGGCAGGCCTCAGGCTCGAACAGACTTTGCGCGAAGCCGATCAGCGTACCACCAATGAAGTATTTAAGGACGATTACCTGAACCTGTTCCCGACCATGCACCTGCGCCGCAGTTTCGAAAACAATCAGTCGGCCCAGGTGAGCTACAGCCGCCGAATCAACAGGCCCAACAACCGTTATCTCAACCCCTTTGTGAGCTATACCGACCCCTACGATCTTTCGTTCGGAAATCCGGAGCTCAAGCCCGAATTTATTAATTCGTTCGAACTGGGGTATACCCGCTTCTGGCAAAAAACCACCATCAATCCAAGCATTTTCTACCGCTATACCGATGGTATGATTACCCGTTTCCGCACCATGGATGAGAGTGGCATTGCCTATACCACTTTCGAAAACCTCAACCGCGGCACCTCTTATGGCGCCGAGCTGATCCTGTCGCAGCAGTTGTTTCCGTGGTGGAGAGCAAATGGCACCTTTAGCTATTACCGCCAGATTATTGAAGGCAGCGACGCCATGATGGAAATGCGCAACGACAGCTACTCCTGGTCGGCAAGGTTTGTAAACAACATAACCCTTGGCAAAGGCTGGGATTTGCAGGTGAACGGTTTCTACCGCTCGCCGGTGGTGATGCTGCAGGGCGAAATGAAAGAAATGTTTTCGGCCGATATGGGCTTGCGCAAAACCGTGCTCGACCGCAAAGGAACAATTAACCTCAGGGTCAGCGATATTTTCAATACACAATCTTTTAGAATGTACAACTACGGCGATAACTTTACCATTGACATGGAAAGGAAGCGTAATAGCCGTATGGTGTTCTTAGGTTTTACCTATCGCATTAACGAATACAACAACCGCAGAAATCAGCGTTCGCGCGAGCAAATGGATAACGGCTCGCAGGACTTCGATGACTTCGACATGTAGTTTTGGTTAATTGATAGAGTTGGTTCGGGAGAGGGGCGGTCATTTCTTCTTGACTGCCCTTCCCCGTTTTTTGGTTACGCCATAGCCAAACAGGTTCTTGCTCTTGATAAAGGAAGAAACGTAGCGCGGAACCATCTTTTCCCAGGACGGGTCGTTTTCTTTCATTTTTTTCATGACCAGATGCGAAAAGAAGGGCAGAACTTCTTTGCGATAGCCGGGAATGTCGACAATCCAGTTGTTTTCTATCAGATACTGGTAAAGGTGTCCGACCTCCTTATCTGTCGGCATATTTTCTATGGTAATGATCTCGCTCTCTTCGTTTTTGCGGCTTGGGTAAATATATACCTTCAGGTTTTCCATGAAAAGTTTGCCGAAGGCTTCCAGGATGCCGCCCCGAAGGTGGTTGTAGTATTTCTTTTCGAGCACGTTCTGAAAGGTGTAAGCTCCTATAACCATGCGTATGCTTCCCATGCGGAAGCGCCTGAACCACTCGGCCAGCTTGTAAAACTCCCGGAAATTGGAGATCATCACGTTTTGGCCCATGCCGCAAAGGATGTCAACCCTGTCAAGGAAGTCGCGCTCGTCGAAGTCGCCCCCGCCCATAAGGTTGTTGAGGGTCATTTCGCATAGCACCACGGTGTTTTTCTTGTCGAAGCCCACCTCATCCTTAAAAAGCGAAAAGCCAGTCTTTAACATATCAAAACCCACATAAGTGATGGGCCTGAAGCTGCCGCGCAGCACCATGGTGTTCTTTTTATAGAGCAGATCGGCGGGTTGCTGCACCTTGCCATGGCGGTCGAACATGGTTACGTTGGTCATACCGTTTTTTACCAGCTGAACGGCCAGCAGCCTGTTGTCGACATATTCAAGGTCGGGGCCGTTCATGCGAATCATGTCAATTTCGATGCGGTCGTCGGAAATGGATTCGAGCAGCGATTTGAGGAAGCTGTTCGGATACTGATAGTTGTAGTAGCAGGCATAGATGAGGTTAACACCCAGAATGCCCAGGGTTTTTTGCTGCAGCAGGCTGTCGTTTTCGAGCAGCCGCACATGCAGCACCACATCGTTGGGCGGGTCGCCGGGGTTGAGTTGAAAACGCACCCCTATCCAGCCATGGGGGTCGTTGTCCTTTTTAAAGTTCAGCGTAGTCACCGTGTTGGCAAAGGCAAAAAACCGGGTATGCTCGCCCCGTTTGCTGCCCAGCAGCTCTTGCAGGCTCTTGAATTCTATGTCGAGCATTTGCAGGAGACGCTGCTCCGATACGTAGCGCCCGCTGGGGCTTTTCCCGTATAGGGAATTGCTGAACTGCATATCGTAGGCAGAGATGGTTCGTGCCACCGTGCCCGAAGCGCCACCCGACTGGAAAAAGCAGCGGGCCACTTCCTGACCGGCGCCGATCTCAGCAAACGATCCGAAGATGCTGTCATCGAGGTTAATAAAAAGGGCTTTGCGGGTTGGATCAAGTACTTCGCGTGCAATATTGGAATGGGGCATTTTTTTGTGGCTTTTGCAATGACTGAGTAGCTATCAAATTTAAAAGAAATATTCTATTTTCTGAAATGGTTTTGCCTCATTAAGGCTGTATTTTTATGGTTTGTTATGAAAATCCCTAATTGGACAAAAAAATATTCCATTCAGAAAAAATGGATAAATTTGCTGCTTGCCGGCTAGAGCTTATTTTTCCGGTGTAAAATTTTTTACTCAGCATGAAAAAACGGATTCTGGTTACTGGCGGTGCTGGTTTTGTGGGTTCGCACCTGTGCGAAACACTGCTTGAAAAGGGGCATGAGGTGTTTTGCCTCGATAATTTTTTTACGGGGCAGAAGCAAAACATCATTCACCTGCTCGACCATCCTTATTTTGAATTAATCAGGCATGATATTACCATGCCTTTTTTTATTGAAGCCGACGAAATTTACAACCTGGCTTGTCCGGCATCTCCCATCCATTATCAGTACAACGGTATTAAAACCATTAAGACTTCGGTGATGGGCGCCATTAACATGCTTGGTTTGGCCAAAAGGCTCAATGCCAAGGTGTTGCAGGCTTCTACCAGCGAAGTGTATGGCGACCCGGAAGTGCATCCCCAGCCCGAAAGCTATTGGGGAAATGTGAACCCCATTGGCCCCAGGGCTTGCTACGACGAAGGCAAGCGTTGTGCCGAAGCCCTTTTTGTGAACTACCACCGCCAGAACCGCGTGAAGATTAAGATTGCACGTATTTTCAATACCTACGGACCGCGTATGCACCCCAACGATGGGCGCGTGGTGTCGAACTTTATAGTGCAAGCGCTTAAAGGGGAGGACATTACCATTTTTGGGAATGGCACCCAGACGCGCAGCTTTTGCTTTGTGGACGACATGGTGAAGGCCCTCATTGCCCTGATGGAAACTCCAGATACGGTTACAGGCCCCATAAACCTGGGTAATCCCGGCGAATTTACCATGCTGGAGCTTGCTGAGGCGGTACTCAGGCTTACAGGCTCAAGGTCAAAGATTGTATACATGCCACTGCCGCAGGACGATCCCATGCAACGCCAGCCCGATATCAGCCTGGCTCGGAAAACCCTGGGATGGCAGCCCGAGGTGCAGCTCGAACAAGGCTTGAAGCAAACCATCGGCTATTTTAAAAATATTTTGAACCTTTAAGAAACTTCATAGTATGAACATTCTCATTACAGGAAGCGAAGGACAATTGGGTAGCGAGTTTCGTGAGCTGGCCTCTCAGCACAAAGAGCATCAGTTTTTCTTAACCGATGTGAAGGAACTGGATGTGACCAATTCCGAGAAGGTGCATAAGTTTATGAAAAGCAACAAAATTGAGTGTGTGGTAAATTGCGCCGGTTACACCCAAGTGGACAAGGCCGAGGACGACAAAGGCCAGGCCACCCTGCTCAATTCAACAGCTACCAAGTATATTGCCGAAGCTTCGGCCAAGGTGGGCGCCCTAATGGTGCATATCTCGACCGACTATGTTTTTGATGGGAAGAATTTCAAACCCTATACCGAAAACGACACCGCAAACCCCAAGTCGATTTACGGGAAATCGAAACTCGATGGCGAGATAGAGGTGATGTTTAATGCCAAAAGGGCTGTTATTATCCGTACATCCTGGCTTTATTCAAGCTATGGTCACAATTTTGTGAAAACCATTCTAGAGAAAGGGAAAACGGAAAAAGAGCTTAAGGTGGTTTTTGACCAAATCGGATCGCCCACTTATGCCCGTGATCTGGCCAAAACGATACTGGAAATTATCCCTAAGGTTCCATCCAAAATCCGGGGTGAGATTTACAACTTCAGCAATGAAGGTGTGGCCAGCTGGTACGATTTTGCCAAAGCCGTGATTGAATACAAAGGGCTGACTTGCAAAATAACCCCGATTCTTACAAAAGACATTAATCAGTCTGCACAGAGGCCTTTGTACAGCGTACTGAACAAGGGGCGTATAAAAAAGGATTTTGGTGTGGAGATTCCGCACTGGCGCGACAGCCTGAAAGAATGCCTCGGAAAACTGTAGAATGAATAAAAAAACAGCGGGTAAATGCCCGCTGTTTTTTTAGTGCAACTCTCTGACGGAATTAAAACTTCTTCTTGAATTTGTTGAAGGTGTCAGAAAAAGAATCGAGAGTTTTTTCAAAACTTTCTTTAACTGACTCCCATGCATCTTCGCCTTTTTCGGTCAGTTCCTTGAATTTCTTTCCCCCTTTTTCTAATTTCCCTTCCAGTTCTTCAATTTCCTCTTTGTGCTCAATTTTGGCATCAGCTTTTTCACCTTTGGCTTTTGCTTTCAGTTTGTCAAGATCGGCTTCCCACTCTTCGAGTTTGGCCTTCATTTTTTCCTTATAGTCTTCGAATTTGCTCATATTAGTATGTTTTTTTAAAGTTAAATCGTAAATATACTAATTTTTTTCGAAAAAGGCAAGGAAGGATGCCTTCAAATATCCATTAGCTGTCAATGCCTTTCAGGTACTTAGCCTCCCAGGCCGTGGCAGTAACTATTTGGTGCAGGGCTTCATTTTCTACCAGGAAACCATCGTGGCCGTAAAGGCTTTTCATGGTTTGGTGGGTGGCTCCGGGTATCATTTCGGCCACCTGTTTTACCTCATCCACCGGGAAAAGGATATCGGTTTCGATGCTGATGCAATGTACCCTGGTGTTAATACCAGCCAGGGCTTTTTTTACCCCGCCGCGGTGGCGGCCCACATCGTGCGAGTCGAATGCGCGGGTTATGGTGTAATAGGCGTGGGGGCTGTAGCGGTTCACCAGTTTATTGCCCTGGTAGCGCTGGTAGGAGCAGGCGTTGAAGTCTTCCATGCGGTCGTCTTCAGGGTCGAATTGGGTTTTCTGAAAGGCTTCAAAACTTCGGTAGCTAACCATGCCAATACCTCGTGCAGCGCGCAGACCGGCTTTGCCTCCATCGGGGCTGCCGTCAGAAAAAGTGGGGTCGGCCTCCAGGGCCATGCGCTGGGCTTCGTTAAAGGCTTTGGCCCAGGGGCTGGTGCGGGTGCCGGCGGCAATAAACAGCAGATGGCCGATAAGACCCGGCTGCATGATGCACCACTCCAGGCCCTGGAAAGCACCCAGCGAACCGCCAATCACCATGTCGATCGACTCAATATGCAGATGAGCCCTGAGCAGTTCGTGAGCCCTCACCATATCACGCACAGTAATCAATGGGAAGTCGAGCAGGTAAGGCTTACCGGTATTGGGATTAATGCTCGCCGCTCCAGTGGTGCCATAGCAGGAACCCAGCACATTGGCGCATACGATAGTGTGGTAGCGGGGATCGAATGTCTTTCCGGGCCCGCAAAGGCCAGGCCACCATTCCAGGGGGTCGCTGTTGCCCGTAAGGGCATGGCCGATCCATACCACTGGTTTGTCGGGGCTGATGCCGCCATATACATGATATCCTATTTCAATGCCGGGAAACTCGTAACCCGACTCCGTAATGAAAGGTTTTTCAACCTTTAGGGTCTGAAGCATACGGTATTGTGTTTAGGACGTGAAAATACAAATTTTTGAAAGAAAGTGCCGCTTAATTTTCATATTTAGGTTTTTATCTGTGTTTATGCTTAATGAAATATCCTCGTTTTCTATTGGAAAAATAATTTTGTAGTTTTATGTGCCTTCAAATCCATACACCATGAAAAACAAATTCTCTTTGGGTTTTTTCCCCACCCCTTTGCATAAAATGCATAATTTGTCACGCAAGTATCAGCCTTGTGAACTATATATCAAGCGCGACGATCAGACCGGACTGGCATCGGGTGGTAACAAAACCAGGAAACTGGAGTATCTTATGGCTGAGGCTGTGAAGCAAGGGTGCGATACAATGGTAACATTGGGCGCCCAGCAGTCGAACCACTGCAGGCAAACAGCAGCCGCCTGTGCTGTGGCAGGGTTGGAATGCCATCTTATCGTCAGGGGAGAGAAACCTGCACTGCCCGATGGGAACCTGCTGCTTTCGGTTCTGCTTGGCGCGAAAATTCATTATGCTGGAAGTGAGATCACTGATGATTTTGTTGAGCAGGTAATGTATGTTTTGAAATCTGAAGGAAAAACCCCATATCTTATTCCCTATGGTGGGTCAAATATTACCGGTATTTTTGGTTTTGTTGACGCCATGCAAGAGTTGAGGCAGCAGCTTTACAGCCTGAATCTTGATCTGGATTACATTTTCTTTGCTTCCTGCTCGGGTGGCACCCAGGCCGGAATGCTTCTTGGAAAGGAGTTGTACAAGATTAAAGCCAGGCTAATGCCCGTCAGCATTCAGAAGCCCGAGGTTGGTTTTCCTTCACTTGAAGAATTTGTTTTGGAACTTGCCAACGGAGCAGCGAAGTCCGTCGGCATTGAACGCCTTTTCCGCCAAAGCGATGCTGAATTGATAAAAGGCTACGATGAGGCAGGATACGGTGTGGTTACCCAAAACGAACGGCAAGCCATTCACGAACTGGCAAGGCTCGAAGGCATCTTGCTCGATCCGGTTTATACTGCCAGGGCATTTTATGCCATGACAAATTTCCTGCAAAGGGAGATCATTGAACCTGGCTCAAAAGTGTTGTTCTGGCATACCGGCGGTCTGCCTGCTAATTTTCATTACGGAGAAGAAATCCTTTAACTCAGGGCTTGGTTTTATACAGTTGCCACCAGGAAACCCTGGGGTCGTTGTGGTGCTCGCGATGGTAGCCAAAGAAATAGCAGCTGAGCATGGCCCAGAGGTGGTTTTTACCCTGGGTGCGGGCTTTGTGCGGCCCCATTTCGGGAAGGTGGGGCAGGCGATGAGGCCAGTAAACCCCGGCAGCAAAAAGCTGGAAAGTACCCAAAATTGCTGCAAGGGCCCAGTAAAGCAATACCGCGGTGTGGTCGAGCTTGAGCAAATGCACCAGCACATTGTATAAAACGGCCATTATTATCAATTGCAAAATAGTAAGATAGCGCCACATAAACACCGCCCACCAGACAAAGAAGTTCTGCGACTTCACATAAAAATCAGGATCGTTTTCGGATGCCGGGTCTTTATGATGAAGCCCATGATTCTTGCGCAACATCTTGTACGACATGCCTGCAAAAAGTGCCACAGAAATGGTACCCAACACCTGGTTCACTTTTTTCGAAGGGTGAATGTTGCCGTGCATGGCGTCGTGGCCCGTTATAAACAGGCCAGTGTATAAATAAGCCTGGATAAGAATGTGTATATACATCCAAGGATTGCTCCACGAAGGTTCGATAAAAAGAAGCATATAGGCCAGATGGCTTCCCCATAAAAGAATAACCGCAATTGCAATAGAAATCCCCATGGCTGTTGTGTTGAAATTAGCCAAAATTAGCCAATTTTATCCATTGCTGAATTTTTTGTTTTTAAAAACATTTCTACCTGAAAAGGTGTTAAATATGCAACGAATAAGCGTGAAACGAGTTAGTAAAACTTAAAGATAGTATTATGCAGCAATGGACCTACGCCTTGCTTCTTGCCGGAAGCATTCTTGTCCCCCTGATTCGAAGCTTTGAGCCTCGCATATTTTTTATCGGAAACTGGCGAGCCCTGCTGGCTGGCATTTTTGTCATGATGCTGGTTTTCATCCCCTGGGATGTGGCGTTTACTGAACACGGGGTGTGGGGTTTTTCGCACGATTATGTTTCAGGTCTGTTCATTGCTGGCCTGCCCATTGAAGAATGGCTGTTTTTTGTGGTTATCACTTATTGTGTGGTGTTCACCTATGAGGTAATCAGGTATTTCTTCCCAAAGATCAGCTTCCCGGTTTTGGCAAAATGGATCTCCATATACGCAGGAATTGGCCTTTTGGTAGTTGGGTTTATGAATATCGGAAAACTTTACACCATGATCGTGATGCTCCTGGCAGGTGCATTGATGATTCTTCAACCCATTATTAAAAGCCATAGAACATGGCTGAGCCATTATTATGTTACCTACCTGATAACACTGGTGCCATTTCTGATCGTAAATGGGGTGCTTACGGCTTTGCCGGTGGTTTGGTATAACTCCGCCGAAAAGATTGGTATTCGTGTTACTTCCATACCCATTGAAGACTCCGTTTATTTTATGGCCATGATGCTGATTGTGATGCCCATTTATGAGCGGCTGAAGCCAAAACGAAAAATAGCTTGAACCTGATTTATTAACCGCTTTGGATATCAGAGCGGTTTCTTTGTTTTTGCATAAACTAAAGAATTCCTTATATTTACCGAATTCATAGTGCGCTATTAAATTTGACAAAATGACCAACGAATTTATAAGCCAATGGGTTTCACTTTACACAGAGGATATGTTTAAGTGGGCTTTGCACAAAACATCTTCCCATGAAATTTCTGAAGATTTGGTACAGGATACTTTCATGGCTGCTACCGAGAAGATTTCGTCTTTTAAAGGCGACAGCACTCCAAAAACCTGGCTTTTTTCCATTTTAAACAACAAAATTGTGGACTATTACCGGAAAAAAGTGAAGCAGGCAGTGCCAATGGAGGATCAGGTTTTTGCCTCGGTTTTCGATGCATCGGGGTCGTGGGTTAACAACCGGATGCCCCATGAATGGCATGACAGTGAAACCAACCTGCTCGATGACGAAGCGTTTCAAAAGGTATTGAAACACTGCTTGGATGCCTTGCCCGAAAAATGGAACCTATGCGTTAAGCTGAAATATCTGACCAATAAAAATGGCCAGGAAATTTGTCAGGAATTGAATCTAACCGCGTCCAACTTTTGGCAAATTATTCATCGGGCTAAATTGCAATTACGGGTTTGTATTGATCAAAACTGGTTTAATAATTAATTTCAATGAAAAGCATAAAGCATTTTTTTCTTATTTCATGTTTAAAGGCCACTGAGTTAATGGAAAAGAATTTTCATTTCAAACTTTCTTTTTCTGAACGTCTTCAGCTAAAGGTGCATAAGTCAATGTGCAAGGCTTGTGCTCTTTACGACAAGCAAAGTGCCGCGATTGAAAAGGGCATTTCCAGGCAAATCAGCCAAGAGCACATTAAGACAGATATTGAAGGATTAAAAAACAAAATCCATCAAATGCTTGAAAGTAAATAGCATTCAAAACTTAAGTCTCTTTTTTTAAATTGGCTCAGAATGGCAAGAATAAAAACCATTTCGCATGCTGATGCATCGGGAAGATTGCTCGAAATTTATGATGAACTGGTAAGAAAGCGAGGAAAACTTGCTGAGATTCATCAAATTCAGAGCTTAAGGCCCGAAAGCATTGTAAAGCATATGGAGCTCTATATGGAGATCATGTTCTCTAAATCTGAATTAAGCCGTTCGGAGCGCGAAATGATGGCCGTAGCGGTTTCGGTTGCCAATGGTTGTGCATATTGCCGCGAGCACCACCTTCAAGCATACAGGTTTTATGAAAAGGACAATTCAAAAGTTTTTTCTGTTATTAACTGGCCATTAAATAATGTGCTTTCCGATCGGGAAGCCTCCTTATGCCATTTTGCCCGCTCCCTGACCCTCGATCCCCAAAGCCACGAAAGCAATGATTATACTGCTGCGCTGAAGACGGTTGGCTTGAGCGATGCAGGAATTCTTGATGCTGTATTGGTAATTGCCTATTTCAATTTTGTAAACCGGATCGTTTTGTCATTAGGCCTTGAATTCACTCCCGAAGAGGCCACCGGCTACAAATACTAAATTTTTCTCTCTCTCTTTGTAAGGAAGCTTCTTTTTATGCGTCTTATCTTTCAAACAAGAAAGCGCCTGTGCAGTTCTTTGCCAAATTTTTCACGTTGCTTATTTCTTGTTTTGAAACACAAAACTATCAATGTAAACTACAATGCTAAAAACTAAACGTATGAAAATGAAAAAACTGGGTTTAATAATCGTGGCTTTTACAGTCACATCTTTATCAATGGTATTTGGTTCAGAAACAAAAAATGAGGCCGGAGAAGCAGGTATCGTTTTTCATGAAGGAAGCTGGGATCAAGCCCTGCAGCTTGCCAAGGAAGAGAACAAGCTGATATTTCTGGATGTTTATGCTACCTGGTGTGGGCCTTGTAAAAGACTGAAGGCTAATACTTTTCCTGATGCTGCGGTGGGCGAGTTTTACAATGCCAACTTCATAAATGTGGCCCTGGATGGCGAAAAGGGCGAAGGCCTGGAGCTTGCCCGAAAGTATAATGTAAGGAGTTATCCCAGCCTCTTGTTCATCGATTCCAACGGCCAGATCGTTGGCAGAACCGCAGGCTTCCACAATCCCGACCGGTTTTTGGAACTGGGTCGTGCCATTGTAAACCTGTAATCCTTTATTTACCACTTTTTCAGGCTGTCCCTTTTCTGGGATGGCCTTTTTTTTCGGGTTCAATGGCCTGGCGTCGGTTTATCATCCACACCTGATTGATCCGGGCAGCCCCGATTTTGTCCATCGTTTATTTTATGCTTACCGGCGCGATTTTATTCGTTTGCGCTTCGATGCTCAACTATACCTTTCAGGGAAAGCATTGCGTTTATTAACCGGATTTACCCACAACAGGTTTTTTGTTGATCCCCCATTGGCCGATGAATCAACCCGGGCAACAGACCAATCAAAAAGCTTGTTGGAATACTACCAGCAATGGAGCCTCATTGATGCTGGCGAAAGCACGGGTGGTACCATCAACCTTTTTTCTCTGGGGGTGGTTTACGACACACGCAATGATTATTGCTACTGCACCGATGGAAAGTGGTTTGAAGCTTTTGTGGTTGTTTCTCCAAGAAGCATAAGCACAAGCAGTTTTTCTAAGTTTATTGTAACTTACCGGCAGCACGCCAGCTTTTTCGGGGAAAACCTGACCTTTTCCTACCGGATTAGCAGCCAGCAAAAACTTTTTGGGAGGATTCCCTTTTACTTTTTGCCTACCTATATTGACAGTCGATTGAGTCATGACGGAGTTGGGGGCGCATTTAATCTGCGTGGAGCCATGCGGAACAGGATGATTGGGGATGGGTTTTTGGTGGGAAACTTTGAAGCCAAAGCGCGAGTGCTTCAATTTGAAGTGGTTGGCCAGGAATTTTTTGCCAGCCTGGCTGTATTTTTTGATACTGCCATAATTAGTCAACGATTTGAAAAAGATCTTTCCCAAATCCCCGAAGAGGTTTCAGCCATTCATTTCAGGGAAAACAGGCAAATGCCCCAAATGACTTTTGGACCCGGGCTTTACATTGTTTTCAACAAGAAAAATGCCATTTCGGTTAATTATGGGTTATCTGCAAATCCACAAACCGGGATCGGTGGCTTGTATGTTGGCTCAAGTTTGCTGTTTTGATCACAGCAATAAAGGGGGAGTCCAAAAAAACTTGCATTTTTTTGTAAGGAAGATGACATGCAGACGTCTGTTATGCTGAAAAAAAAATCACTAAAATTCAAATTTAAAATTTAAATCATGACAAAAATTGCAATCGTAATTTATTCTGACACAGATACCATGGAAGCCCTTGGAAAAGTATCCAATGCATTTGTTTTGGCCAATGAGGCCATTGACCATGGCGACGACCTGAAGATCATTTTTGAAGGGGCCGGGACCAAATGGATCGGCGCTCTTGAAGATGAAGGGCATAAGATGCATGGTATGTACAAAGCCCTGAAAAATAGGATTACCGGAGCATGTAAGTATTGCGCCCAAGCCTTTGGCGTTAAGTCGCAGGTCGAAAAGGCCGGTGTTACCTTGCTGGACGATTACAAGGACCATCCCAGTATGCGAAATCTTGTAGCCGATGGATATAACGTACTAATTTTCTAAAACATTTTGTTGTAGCTCACAGGTTTCATTCTCAGGATAATATTCATAAAGTATAATATTGATCGCTGCCTGAAGGAGGCCTGGGTGCTTCAACCTTTTAAAAAAATTATCACTCATGAACAGAAAAAAAATACTAAAAATTGTAGCAATCCTTGCCGTTGCCGGATTGCTTATCGGAGGAGGGATCGGTGCCTATATGTTTTTCATGCCGCACCGCGACATCCAGAAATCACCCACTGACTTTGCCCTGACCAGTTCCGAGCTTGTGGCTGAATATCTGAACGACATGGAACAGGCTAACCAAAAATATCTTTCTGCAGATGGAGAATCGAAGATTCTCGAAATTACGGGTACAGTAGCCGGCATCACTGAAGATTATAACGGCCAACAAGTAGTGTTGCTTAAAGAACCGGGCCAGGTGGCCGGCGTGAGCTGCACCTTTATGCAGGAGACCAATTCTAATGCAACAGCCCTTAACATTGGGCAATCAGTAACCATAAAAGGTGTGATCCGCTCAGGCGTGTTTTACGATCCTGACCTGGAAATGCACCTCAACGCCGTACTCGAAAAGAGCGATGTTGTTTTTTAACCCAATTTTTTTTTAAACCTTAATGAATTAGAAAAATGAAAACCACGAAAATCCTTTTAACCGCTTTTATTACCATTGTTTTTTCAATGACAGCCTTTAGCCAGGCAGGTGATCGGCTGGTAAGCAGCAAATCACACATTAAATTCTTCTCCACCACCCCTGCAGAAGACATTGAAGCGAATAACTATTCAAGTACCAGCACCATTAATACATCCAATGGCAATGTGGTATTTTCAGTGCCTATGCAGGGATTTGAATTCCCTAAAGCCCTAATGCAAAGGCATTTTAATAATTCCGACTTCCTGGACACCAAACAATTTCCAAATGCCAGGTTTGTTGGAAAGATTGTAAACCTTGATCAGGTAGATTTTTCGGCCAATGGCACCTACAACGCACAGGTGGAAGGCGAAATGACCATAAAAGGAGTAACCAAGCCTATTCGCGAAAGAGGAACCATTACCGTGAGGGGAAATTCCATTGAGATAAACAGCAAGTTTAACCTTACCCTGGCTGATTATGGAATTGAATTTGTTAAAGGCAAACCGGCCAGCAATATTGCCAAGACCGTAGAGGTGACCTTTGTTGGTGAATATCAAAAACAATAAAATAACTAAATGGGTGTTGCGCCTCGTCTGGTGCTTCACCCATTTCTTTTTTTAGCTTGATCAATATGACACGTATTTTACTTCCTGCTTTCTTCCTGATTTTTATTCTTGTTTTACCTTCTAAGGCTAATCATCCGCAACAAGATCAACTATTGTTTTTAATTAACCGAAGTGTGGACAGAAATGAAGTTCATTACGTTGTAAACCTGGATAAATCTGGCTTCTTAGATAAGCACCAGCCTGTCAAAGTTTTTTGGGTCAAGCACGAAGAAAAAGGCCAAAGAGAGCCATTAACCAGAATTCAGAATAAGTTTTCATATGGGCTTGAATTTATTCATGTAGATAGAGAAAAGGCCACTTTCAGGATAATTGCCCAGGACCAGCTTTTTGAGGTTTCAAAGGGTGCTAATGGGCGATTTAGGGCTGTGGCCCTGAAACCGAATGCCCAAGTGGTAGTTGAAAGAATTTTTGTACAAATTGATGGGGGTTCATTTTTGGTACCCAAAGTTTCAAAGGTTGAAATAAAAGGTTTTACTTTGGAAACTGGTAAATATTTTGTTGAAGCCCTGAAGCCTTAACCTGAAAACAATTTAATTTTTTTTACCATGACAAAATCATTGCCTCGCTCAGTCAATTATATAATAGAAGCACTCAATAAAACGGAAGTCATAGATAATAATATCCTTCCGGAGATTATTGAATCGGCCGGGCTGAAAGAAGAAGATCTTTTGCCCTTTAACAGCTTTCTGCATCCTGAAAGTGAGAGTTATGGTCGCTATCAGATATATGGCAATGACCGGTATAAGATTTTGTTGATGTCATGGCGGCCAGGCGATTTCACCGCCATTCACGATCATGGACTGGTTGAATGGGGTTGTGTCTGCTTCTTTGGTAAAACCACTCATCGGACCTATGCGTTTCAGGATGGACAACTTCGATTGAGTAAATGCGATGTTTTTGAAGCAGGACAGATTAGTTTGCTGAAAGGAGAACTTACCCACATGATGGGAAATGGAAGCAGTGCGAATATTATTACCCTTCACATTTATGGCGCGGATTCAGGTGTCGCTTTTAAAGAAGGACTGGCAAAAGTTTATGCTCCTGAGGAAAAAAAACTTTTTTATACTTCAGGAGAAGCTTATCTCGACATTTGCCATCGATTCGTTAAACACGAAGAAGATTTTTTTGCCTTTGATAAAGAAACTGTTTTTGACTACATAAGACTCACCAAATCTTTTTTCCTCAAAAGGAGAAGATTGATTCAAATTTAAAATACCTTGACCCTGAAAAAATGTTGGAAATGACCTTTTTGCTTGAACAAATTTTTGCACCCTTGTTGATTGGTTTTTTTGCTGCAACTGTTGGTGCCTTGCCTTTTGGGCTGGTTAACCTTAATGTGGTAAGATTAGCTCTTCTGGGTCAGAAAAGGTATGCCGTAAAGGTGATCCATGGCGCTGCTTTTATTGAAGTGCTTTACGGATTTTTTGCCATTCTTGCCGGCAGTGCCGTTTTTGTTCTTACTGAAGGCAACAACTGGGTTAATGCAATGGTTGTTGTGGTTCTTTTGGTTGCAGGTTTGTATTTCTTTACTAAGAAACCTGGCTCAAAAGTTCAGGGTAATAACCAAAACCATGGTTTCTTTTATGGGGCCCTGTTGAATTTGCTTAGCGTACAGGTGTTTTTTTACTGGATCATTGCCCTGGTTTTTATTCATTCAAGAAATGTGATTACCTTCGATATCCCATCAATAATGGTTTTTGTTTTTGGCCTCTGGTTAGGTAAGATCACCACTTTATTGGGGTACTTTTATTTCAGTAATAAGATACTTTCACGTTCACAGTTTTTTGAAAAAAACATTAATCGTGTCATTGGGGCAATTCTCCTGGCAGCAAGCGTTTTGCAAGGGGTTAAAATAACCCTCTAAATCATAAAAAAATAGCGGCAACCACTTTGCCTTTGCATGGTTTGCTTTTCATCCCGAAAGTGAAATATACGGGCAACCATAAAATACTTGCTACTCCCGAAAATTAATTTCATTTAAGCTGTTTGTTTTCCCTGGCAGCTCACCACCAATAGGTCATACCGCTTCTTCTGTTACGGTCGGGCAGGCAAACGGCTTTTTCGATTAATGAAAAATTTGTCAGGATTTGATCTTAGGGCGTCTATTTTTTTGAAACATTTTTTTAGGCAAAGGCGGGTATAAAAATTTCCTTTTAATAACGCCAATTGATGCGTCAAGTTTATCCACCCAATGACTTGCAAAATCATGTGTTTTAGAAAGAGTCTGGCCATGAGAAAATCAAAACATACTCAAATTTACAGTAAAGAAAGGCAATCAGGATTCGGGGTGAAAGCCCAGTTTTTCCTTGCAATAGTATTTTCCTTTGTATTATGGTTTGTAAATGAAAGGGCATATTCTCAGGCCTGCTGCTCAGGTGGTGTTCCGTTAGGGGGTAGTTTGGGCCTGGGTACGGCTGAGCGCAAATCCATTCAATTTCTTGTTACTTATGATTTCAATGCCATTAACGACTTAATGGATGGTTCAAGACGCTTGTCCGATGATACCCGTAGCAGGACGACCCATTCTTCTATCCTTGAAATTAATTACGGGTTAACGTCACGCTTTTCCATTGCAGGGGTGTTTCCGCTTATTCGCCAGGAACGCGACATAAACGCCTATGCTGGAGCCAGGGATTTTACAGCTACCCAAGGATTGGGCGATGTGGCCATGCTTTTCAAGATTCGTGTTTTAAATCCTGAAAAGAAATCAGACTGGGAAGGAGTGGTTGGTGCCGGCCCTAAGTTTCCAACAGGAAGAACTACATTTACTAACAACCTGGGCCTGGCCTTGCCTGCTGATTTGCAACCTGGCTCTGGCTCATGGGATGGTTTGTTCTGGAGTTTTTTTCAGAAACGCAATGTCTCCCATCCCAACCTAAGCATAATGGGGGTTGCAACCATGCGGATTACGGGTGAGAATAAAAATTACAACCAAACCCAGGTGTATCAGTTTGGCAATGAATTTCAGTTTAATCTGGGTGGCAACTATTCAGCTTACCTGCAATGGCCCCTGGATATTTTTGCCTGGTTCAGATACCGTAACCAGGCCGAGGACTTTATTGATGGGAGTGCTTTTCCAGGTTCAGGGGGGCAATGGGTATATTTCATCCCGGGCGTCAATATCCATTTCCTCGACAACCTGTCTTTCCGCCTTTCAGGTGATATCCCATTATACAGGCAACTCAACGGAACCCAACTGACTACCAGTTACCGGATAACCTTATCCCTTTCGTATAATTTGCCTTTGCACAATGAATCATTAATCTTTAATTAAAACCGACCATTATGAGAACTTTAATTATATCCTCCATGGCTTTTTTGCTTTTTTTAAGTAGCTGCCAGGATGAAGTAATGACCAATAACCCACCCATGGGTTCCAGTCAATGGCTGGTTCCCAGGGACGAAGTGCTTGACGGTGGCCCAGGAAAGGACGGGATTCCCGCCATTGACAACCCCCAATTTGTCAATGTGGCTGCAGTGCAATTTTTAACCGACGACGATCTTATCCTTGGCTTTGCCGATGGAGAGGATATACGTGCCTACCCCCATCCGATCCTGAATTGGCACGAGATTGTAAATGACGATACCCAAAACCATTCTATTGCGGTAATTTACTGCCCGCTCACCGGAACAGGAATTGGCTGGGACAGGATGGTGAAAAATACCAAAACCACGTTTGGCGTTTCTGGGCTATTATATAATTCCAATATCATTCCTTACGACAGGCTTACCGACAGTAACTGGTCGCAACTGATGATGCGTTCTATAAACGGCGAAATGATTGGAGCCCAGCCCAATTCTTATAGCTTGATTGAAACCACCTGGAAGACCTGGAGGCAGTTGTACCCAAATTCAAAAGTATTGTCAACGAATACTGGATTTAACCGAAACTACGAAAATTATCCTTATGGGAGCTATAGATCTGGGGCGCACCTCATTTTTCCTGTTAATCATACCGATGATCGTCTGCACCCCAAAGAAAGGGTCCTGGCCGCATTTTTTGGTGACAGGCTTATAGCCTATACTTTTGAACTGTTTGATGAGAACCTCTCTATTGTAAATGATGAGTTCGTGGTAGCTGGAAGCCGTGATTTGAACCTGATGGTGGCATTCAGAAGGGTGCTGGATGGCACAACACTTGAATTTTCACCCTTACAGGATCAATTGCCCGTGATCATGCAGGACAATGAAGGAAATCAGTGGGATATTTTTGGAAGGGCTGTAACGGGTCCCCGCCAGGGCCAATCGCTCAGCCAACCAACACAAATGATGGGGTACTGGTTTGCTTTCGCGGCATTTTATCCGGATCTGCAGCTTTTTGAACCCTGAGGAAGGCAGAAAAATTGTAACTTCATTCATTGGAAATACTAAAAATAAGCAAAATGAAAGTAAAAAAGATTATTCCTTTGTTGTTTGTATTCATGTTCCTTTCCTTGAATATTAAGGCACAAAGTTCAACAGTTGAAGCAAACCACGATCATCTGGTCATAGTATGGACCAGCGACGACCCCTACATTGCCGAACGTATGGTTTTAATGTATGCTCATGCATCCAAAACCGCTGGATGGTTTGATGAAGTTACCCTTATCATCTGGGGCCCATCGGCCAAAATGGTTGCCGAGAACCTCAAAATACAGGAAAAACTGAAGGCCATGCAGCAAGACGGTGTGGAAATCAGGGCATGCATTGTTTGTGCCAACATGTATGATGTAACGGAAGAGCTCAAAGCCATGGGATTTGATGTGCAGGGAATGGGGAAACCCCTGACGGAATATCTGAAAGGCGGCGCCAAAGTTTTGACTTTCTGATCATGTCATCAAACCTTAAACCTGCCGTCCTTTCTCTGGAGAAATTCAAAGAGATGGACTACCAGGCGGTGGAGAAGTATCAGCTTCCCATTGAATTGATGATGGAAAACGCTGGCCTTCAATTGGCCCGGCTTGTTTCAACTTGCGCGAAAGAAAAGGCCAAAGTACTTGTTGGAGTTGGAAAGGGTAACAATGGTGGTGGTGGGTTGGTGGCTGCCCGGAGGCTTGCAGGATGGGGTTTCAGGGTTTTCCTTCACTTGCCCGAAAAAGATTTGAAGCCTCTTCCGGCATTGCAATTGTCAAGGGCGCTTGCTTTCGGAGTAAATCCTGAACCCATTCCTGACCCCGATATATTTGTGGAGGCCTACCTTGGCTTTTCACAACGGCTGCCCCTGTCAGCACCTGTTTTTGAAGCGGTTGAAAAAGCAAACCATTTGCAATGCCTTAAAATCTCGCTTGACCTCCCGACGGGTTTTGATATCAATACCGGTGAAAGCATTTTCAAACCCGACATAATCCTCACGCTCGCTGCCATGAAAAAAGAATTGTTACTTCCTGGTGTATCTGCTCAATTGTATGTTGCAGACCTTGGGATCCCAGCTAGCCTTTACCAAAATTTTGGCGTTCAGCAACCCCGGGAATTTAAAGTTTCTGGTATTTTTAAATTTTCAGGAAAATAAAATACTTCAGCATAAAATCTGTCAGGATTTCCTTTCATGACGACAATATGCATAAAACAGGGTCAATTTGTTCATTTAAAAAAATTAAAGATGAAAATTGGATTTATTGGATTAGGAAAAATGGGTTTCAATATGGTTCATCGTTTGTTAAAAAACGGCCACGAAGTGGTTGTCTGGGACCGCTCTGATGAGACCATTAAAGAAATGGAAAAACTGGGAGCGCAAGGCGCCGCATCGCTCGATGATCTGGTGTCGAAGTTACCCGAAAGGAAAGCCGTGTGGCTGATGGTGCCTGCCGGCAAACCGGTTGATGAAAACCTCGCGGCTTTGCTTAAGCTTCTGAATAAAAATGATATCATCATCGATGGGGGTAACTCTTACTGGAAAGAATCTCAGCAACGCGCTCAAAAAGCAGAAGAACAAGGTGTTCACTTCCTTGATGTAGGAACCAGTGGGGGCGTATGGGGTCTGCAAAACGGCTATTGCCTGATGTATGGTGGCAATGGAGAAGCCGCTGCTTTTTTGGAGCCTGTTTTTAAAACCCTGGCGCCAGAAAGCGGGTATGTATATTGCGGCCCATCAGGAACCGGACACCTGGTAAAAATGGTTCACAATGGCATCGAATATGGTATGATGCAGGCTTATGCAGAAGGTTTTGAAATCCTTGAAAAATCTCCATATAAAATTGATATTGCCAAAGTTGCGAATGCATGGCGATATGGCAGCGTGGTACGATCGTGGCTGCTCGACCTGGCCGTAAATGCCCTCGAAGAAGATCCGGGGCTTGATAAGCTGGAGCCGTTCGTGCAGGATAGCGGAGAAGGAAGGTGGACGGTTCAAACTGCCATTGACTTTGATGTGCCGGCACATGTAATCACCGCTTCTTTGTTTACCCGATTTCAGTCGAGGCAGAAGGACTCTTTTGCCATGAAAATGCTTGCGGCTTTAAGAAATCAGTTTGGTGGCCATGCCGTAAAAACCAAGTAAGATGAAAGGGAATAACAATAAAACCGAGAACCAGCTATTGGTCATCTTCGGGGCCACCGGTGACCTGAACAAACGCAAGCTCATGCCCTCGCTTTATGCCCTGGATGTTTTGAACCTGTTGCCTGAAAAACTCGCAATAGTCGGGTCAGGTCGGACTGTACTCACTGATGAGGAATTCCGGCATTCTATGATTGTTGCCATCAGGGAATTTTCAAAAGAAAAAGACCTCAGCAAAGTGGAAGCATTTGCGAGCAGGCTTTTTTATCAGACCGTTAACCCATCAAAGGTTGATGATTTTCAAATTCTGAATAAACGGCTTGAAAGCCTGCGCGAGCAACTGGAAATCGGTAGCCAAAACATTATCTTTTATTTATCAACGCCACCCAGTCTTTACGAAATCATTCCGCAAGGCTTGGCAGCCGCCGGACTCAATAATGAAGAAAAAGGATGGAAACGGCTGATTGTGGAAAAACCTTTTGGTTACGATCTGGAAGGGGCAGAAAAACTGAATACAAGCCTGCAGAAAAACTGGAACGAAGAACAAATATTCCGAATTGACCATTACCTGGGGAAGGAAACAGTTCAAAACGTGATGGTTACCCGATTTTCAAATGGCATTTTTGAACCATTGTGGAACCGTAATTTTATCCATCATGTGGAAATTACATCCGCCGAGAATTTTGGGGTGGGTCAGCGTGGCGGATACTATGAGGGATCGGGTGCTTTGCGCGATATGGTTCAAAACCACCTGCTGCAGCTTGTCAGCCTAATAGCCATGGAGCCGCCTGCATCTATTGATGCCAACGCCATTAGAAATGAAACCGTAAAGGTGCTTCAATCGCTGCGTCCAATCAGCGAAGACAAGGTTGGCAGTGTTGCCATTCGCGGGCAATATGTGGAATCACAGATTCAGGGAGCGCATATAAAAGGCTACCGTGAAGAAGCAGGAGTGGATCCGGCTTCAAAAACGGAGACCTTTGCTGCGTTGAAGTTTTATATCGATAACTGGCGCTGGGGTGGGGTTCCTTTTTATATCCGCACCGGCAAGCATCTACCCACAAAGGTAACCGAAGCGGTCATTCACTTCAAGCCTACTCCCCACCACTTGTTTGCACAAAAAGGATCGTGCGACACCTGTAACCAGCTGATTATTCGTATTCAACCCGATGAGGGTATTCTGATAAGATTTGCCATGAAAACGCCGGGCGCGGGGTTTCGTGTAGAAAATGTGAGTATGGATTTTCATTATTCCGACCTTTCGAATGTTCGGATTCCTGATGCCTACGAGCGCCTTTTACTCGACAGTATGACCGGTGACTCTACGCTGTATGCACGCATTGATGCCGTAATGGCTGCCTGGAAATTTATTGCTCCGATTCAAAATGCATGGAAAAACAATCCTGAGATACCGGTTTACGGATATCCGGCAGGTAGTTGGGGGCCAGATGTAGCCGACAACCTGATCGAAGAACCTGAAATGACCTGGAGGCATCCATGTGCAGCACTTACCAGCGATGAAAACTTCTGTAAATTATGAGCACCAGATCCATCCATGTTTTCCCTGCAGTAAATGATTTGGCTGCATTCTTTGCCGATCTGTTAAGCAAAGAGATGGCGCGTTTGAAAACCGGAGAATTCTTTTCTCTGGCACTTTCGGGGGGCTCCACTCCCAAAGCCGTTTTTGAATACCTGTCACAGCATAAGCAGCACATCCCATGGCAGCGCCTTCAGCTATTTTGGGGTGATGAACGGTGTGTGCCTCCAGAACATCCTGAAAGCAACTACAATATGGTCCAAAACAGTCTGCTTCGCCATATTTCCATACCAAGTGGCCACATCTTCAGAATAAAAGGGGAGGCTGAACCTCAAGCTGAGTCTGTACGCTACGCTGAAACCATAGTGGAAAAGATCCCTTCGGTAAATAAGGTGCCTCGCTTTGACCTGGTCATGCTGGGGATGGGCGAAGATGGCCATACGGCATCTTTATTTCCGGGCAATATCAATGTCGGGGGCAGCCAAAGTTTGTTTGAAGTGGCAACGCATCCGGTATCGGGTCAGCGCAGGATCACGGCCACCCTCGAGCTGATCAATAATGCCAAAACAATCGTTTTTCTGGTAACCGGCCAGTCGAAAGCCGAAATGCTTTCGCGAATATTGGAAAAAAAGGAAGGCTGGGAACGGTATCCTGCTTCAATGGTTAAGGCCAATCATGGAAAAGTATTATGGCTGACAGACAATGCGGCTGCCTCAAAACTTAAAATTTAACCTATCGCTAATCATTAAGCAAAAATGCAAAAACCTAAAATATCAAAAGAACTCGAAAAGCGGGTCATTGATACCATCAGAACCCTTTCAATGGATGCAGTGCAGGAGGCCAATTCAGGCCATCCCGGAACGCCCATGGCCATGGCGCCAGTGACCTTTACGCTTTACAATCGGTTGATGAAGTTCAACCCCAAAAATCCAACTTGGATGAACCGCGACCGTTTTATCCTGTCGGCTGGTCATGCTTCAATGTTGCTTTACGCGACACTGCATGTAACAGGATATGAGGTCAGCCTTGACGAAATAAAATCGTTCAGACAACTTCACAGCGCCACTCCGGGCCACCCGGAATATGGCCACACCCCGGGTGTGGAAACAACCACCGGCCCACTGGGACAGGGACTTGCAACCAGCGTTGGCTTTGCCATCGCACAAAAATGGCTGGCTGAGCGATATAACAAGCCGGGTTTTAACCTGATTGATTATCATATTTATTCACTGGCCGGCGATGGTTGTATGATGGAGGGCATTTCGTATGAAGCGGCTTCATTGGCCGGGCATTTAGGCCTGAATAACCTGGTTTGGATTTACGACAGTAACAATATCACCATCGAAGGTAGTACTTCACTGGCTTTCTCTGAGAATGTGGCCAGACGTTTTGAAGCGCAAGGCTGGAATGTACTGGCAGTTGATGATGCAAACGATACCGAAAAATTGCATCAAACGCTTACCAAGGCCAGGAATGCAACCGATGCCCCCACATTGGTTATTGTGAAAAGCCATATCGCTTTTGGTGCTCCCAATAAACAGGACACACACGGCGCTCATGGCGCTCCATTGGGCGATGAGGAGATCAGAGAAACCAAGAAATTTTATGGTTGGGATCCGGATAAAAAATTCTTTGTACCCAATGATGTTTCGCAACACGCCCTTGATATTGCTAACCGTGGCTTGAAACAAAATGCCGAATGGGATGAGCTTTTTGCAGCTTATCAGAAAGAATACCCGCAACTGGCCTCCGAACTGATTATGATTCAGAATAATGAATTGCCTGAAGGCTGGGACGCCGGATTACCGGTGTTTGAAGCAGGTACCAAAATGTCGGGCAGGGTTGCCAGCAGTAAAGTGTTGAATATTCTGGCTGGCAACATCCCATTTATGATGGGCGGATCGGCTGACTTATCGCCTTCCACGCTAACTGATATTAAAACTGAAAGCAGTTTTGAAAGAAATAATCCGGGTGGCAGGAATATGCACTTCGGTATCAGGGAGCATGCCATGGGCGCCATCGCCAACGGAATGGCACTGAGTGGCCTGCGGACTTATGCTTCCACATTTCTGGTTTTCTCAGATTATATGCGTGGATCCATCCGCTTGTCGGCGCTGATGAAGCTGCCGGTAACCTATGTTTTTACCCACGATAGCATTGGGGTAGGCGAAGATGGCCCAACCCACCAACCCATTGAGCAGGTGGCTTCGCTTCGGGCAATACCAAACCTGGAGGTGATCCGACCTGCCGACGCCAATGAAGTAGCTGTGCTTTGGAAACACATTGCTGCACAAAAACAAAATCCTGTAGCCCTGATCCTAAGCCGTCAAGACTTGCCGGTGATCGACAGGGATGTTTATGCCTCAGCCAATGAAGCATTGAAAGGAGCTTACGTATTGATGGACAGTAGCCAGAATCCCGATATAATACTGATGGCCACCGGTTCGGAAATTCAGCTTGCGTTACAAGCCGCTGAAAAATTAAAAGACCGTAACATCCAGGTCAGGGTGGTGAGCATGCCATCCTGGGAGCTTTTCGACCGGCAAGACGAAGCCTACCGCCGGTCAGTCCTTCCTCATCATGTTAAAGCTCGAATAGCAATAGAAGCCGGGGCGCATATGGGCTGGCATAAATATGTTGGGCTGGATGGGGCTGTCATCGGCATGCAATCTTTTGGCGCCTCCGGAAAATTACCACAACTTTTGTCAGCATTTGGGTTTACAGCCGACAATATTACTGAAACGGCACAATCACTTTTAAATATCGAAAAACTAAAAACAAATTCAAATGAACCAAAACACTAAACTTATTTATTCAAAGGGAGTTAGCCTTTGGCTCGACAATATCACCCGCACGATGCTCGATGATGGCACGCTCAAACAATACATCCAGGAATTAGGCATTACAGGCCTGACTTCCAACCCGACCATTTTTGAGAATGCCGTTGCCAAGACCAATGATTATGATGCTGCAATACAGCAGGTTGCTACCAAAGAAATGACCGATGAAGACCTGTTCTTCACCTTGGCTATTGAAGACATTCAGCGGGCTGCCGATTTTTTCAGGCCTGTTTTTGAACGAACCAACGGTCTCGACGGATTTGTGAGTATCGAAGTATCCCCGCTGCTTGCCTACGATACTGAAAATACGCTGGCTGCAGCCAAAACGATTTTTAAGGAAGTCAATCGGCCCAATGCCTTTATTAAAATTCCGGGAACGCCCGAAGGCCTTCCTGCCATAGAGAAAGCCATTGCTGAAGGCATTCCTGTTAATGTTACGCTCCTATTTTCGGCTGAGCAATATAAAGCCGCAGCAGCAGCCTACCTCAAAGGCATTCAGCAACGTATTGCAAAGGGCTTAAACCCCGATGTGCGCTCGGTAGCTTCGGTATTTGTGAGTCGTTGGGATAAAGCCGTTGCCGATCAGCTTCCCGATGATTTGCAAAATCGCCTGGGTATTGCCGTGATGCAAAAAACCTATCAGGCTTATCTCGAATTTTTGGCTTCGACCGAAGTTCAAACGGTGATGAATGCGGGTGTTTTCCCGCAGCGCTTATTGTGGGCAAGTACTGGGACCAAAGATCCAAAAGCATCCGATATATTGTATGTAAAAGAATTGGTCGCCCCATATGTTGTGAATACTGTGCCTGAAAACACCCTGCTTGCCTTTGCCGATCATGGTGAAGTTAACAATATGATGCCGAAAAACCTTTCAGAAGCTGACGATATCCTGGCTGAGATGGCAAAATACAAAATTGATTACAAGCAACTTGCCATCCAGTTGCAAAGCGCAGGAGCCGAAGCATTTATCCAATCGTGGAAACATTTGGTTGAAGCCATTCGGATAAAAAGATCACAACTTTAAATCTATAGAAATGAAGAAAACAAAATTGACGGAATCGGCCGTCTGGAAAAAACTTGACAGGCAAAGCCAGAAAATAAAAGAGGATTCGCTTAGGGCGCTTTTTGAGCGGAACCCTGATCGTGTTAAGGACTTTTCATTGCAATCACAGGGTATTTACTTTGATTACTCTAAACAGCTTATTGACAAAGAGACCATGGGCCTCTTGCTTGAGCTGGCAAGAGAACAAAAAGTAAAAGAACGCATGGATGCTATGTTTGCCGGTAAAAAAATCAATTCCACCGAGAACCGGGCTGTTTTGCATATGGCCCTGAGGGCCCCTGCCAATGCCGAATATTTGGTGGATGGCAAAAATGTGATGCCCGAGGTTCACCAGGTACTCAGTAAAATGACCGCTTTTGCCGAAAAGGTGCGGAATGGACAATGGCTGGGTTATTCCGGAAAACCCATAAAAAACATTGTCAATATTGGTATTGGCGGGTCAGACCTTGGCCCTGTTATGGCTTACGAAGCCCTGAAACATTACGCTCCATCCGATATGGTGTTTCGCTTTATTTCTAATATCGACGGCAGTGACTTTGCTGAAGCTACAAAAGACCTTGATCCGGAAGAAACTTTGTTTATTGTGGCTTCCAAAACCTTTACCACACTCGAAACCATGACCAATGCCCAAACGGCCAGAAAATGGTTTTTGGAAAAAGCCAGGAATGAATCTTCCGTTGCAAAACATTTTGTGGCGGTTTCAACCAATACGGCTGAAGTACAAAAATTCGGCATCGATCCGGAGAATATGTTCGGGTTCTGGGATTGGGTTGGCGGTCGCTACTCCATGACCTCATCCATTGGGCTCTCAACAATGATAGCCATCGGAAGTGAATTATATGGAGAAATGCTTAAAGGCTTTCATTTAATTGACGAGCACTTCCGCAACGCTCCTTTTGAACAAAATATACCGTTAATAATGGGTTTGCTCAACATCTGGAACAATAATTTTCTGGATGCGCATACGCAGGCCATTCTGCCTTATGATAATTATCTGAAGCGCTTTCCTGCTTATCTGCAGCAACTTACTATGGAAAGCAATGGAAAGCATGTGACCCTCGATGGGGAAACAGTTAATTATCAAACCGGAACCATTTACTGGGGCGAACCCGGCACCAATGGACAACATTCTTTTTATCAGCTTATACATCAGGGAACACGGCTCATCCCCTGTGATTTTATTGGGTTTAAACAAAGCCTGAACCCACTAAAGCCACACCACGATTACCTGATCGCAAATATGATTGCCCAGGGCGAGGCACTGGCTTTTGGCAAAACCCTTGAAGAAGTCATTGGCGAGGGTATCGAAGAGTCGTTGGCTCAGCACAAAGTTTTTGAAGGGAACCGTCCATCTTCAACTTTCTTTCTGGAGAAACTAACCCCCGAAAACCTGGGTAAGCTGATTGCTCTATATGAACACAGTGTTTTTGTGCAGGGTGCTGTCTGGAATATCAACCCCTTTGACCAAATGGGCGTGGAATTGGGTAAAGTGCTCGCACAAAAAATCATTCCAGAGCTGATGAATAAAAGCACTCAAATAAACCATGATGCTTCTACCAATGCCTTAATAGAACTTTTCAGGCAATAACGAGTCATTCTGAAAAAGTACAAAGAGCAACTCTTCAACTCCAAAAACTTGCTCAGGCATATTAAGACGGCCCTTTTTGTTGGAATCATACTTAATCTGATCAACCAGGGCTATCTGCTCTGGGGTTTTCAATGGTCGGATATTAAGTTAACAAAATTCGTCCTTACTTTTTTCGTGCCTTTTGCAGTGTCGGTTTACAGCGCTGCGCAAGCTCGTATTCATTCAGATAAAAATCAAGAGTAATGATAAAGGCAGTCATTTTTGACCTCGATGGAACCCTGGTTCAGACCGAAATCCTTAAGGCAGGGTCATACGCCCAAGCCATGCACCAAATTAGCCATGGCCAGGTAACAGAAAGTGAAGTTGAGGCAGCATTTAAGGACCTAGTGGGGTTGAGCAGGGCTGAAGTGGCCGGCAATTTGGTACAGCAACATCTGCAGCACCTTATTCCTGATGCTTTTCCTGATATGGAGGCTGCCGTAAGGGAATTAATATCGCTCAGGCTTGATATTTATGCCCAGATGACTTCCGATCCGGCGGTCTTGCCTAAATATAGCTGCGAATTTAATATTGGCCTGTTGAATACTTCACGCCAGTTAAAAATGAAAACCGGATTGGCTACCATGTCGCATCAGGTGCAGGTAGAAAAGGTGCTCAACATCCTGCAGTTGCAAGATCATTTTGACCGGATCATTACCCGCGACATGATTCAGAATGGAAAACCAGATCCAGAAATTTACCTGAAAATGGTTGAGCAGTTGCAGGTACAACCACAGGAAGCCATAATTATTGAAGATTCCGTAAGTGGAATTAAGGCTGCCATGAATGCAGGTATTCAAGTGTTTGCGGTTACCAACAGGCTCACTCGGTTCAGCGTCAACAGCAGCAATATGCTTGATCCCCAATTTATTATTAATGATGTAAAGGAACTAAACCTGAGGGTTATGGATTTTATAAAAAGTAAAGCAGCTTGATGGTTGCCCTTTTAATTTTCGGAATCGGATTTTTTTATTTCGGTTTTAGTTGTAAGGATGACCTTCGGCCAGCGACTCTTTGATCGTATTAAATCAAAGTAATTTTTTAAAACTGATCAAATAAGCATGTGCACATTCGTTCACACACAGGAGAATGTCCACACAGGCGATTCCATGTACCCGAAATATTAAAATTATGAACACATGAAAAAGAAAATAATAATTGCAGCCCTCTTTTTTGCTTTCTCCGGCCTGCAGGTTTTTTCGCAAAAGGCCGAAACGCTACAACTAAGTTCCAAAGAGTTTAAAAACAAAATCGAATCTGGCAATGGTGTTTTGCTTGACGTAAGAACCCAGCGCGAATTTGAAAACGGACATCTGGAGGATGCCGGCCAGTTGAATTATTATGCCTTGGATTTCAGAAGGCGTTTGCTGCTGTTGCCAAAGGATCAACCCATTTATCTTTACTGCAATACTGGATATCGCAGCGACCGCGCAGCAAGTTTCCTGGTAAGCAACGGCTACACCCAGGTGTACAACCTGCAACATGGAATCATGGAATGGGAACTGGCCGAACTCCCTGTGATTGTCGAAGCCAATGCCATGCCCGATTTAGATGATAAATTTGAACCTGCTGAGTTTGCGGCACTGATAAAAGAAAATGAATTGGTTTTTATTGATTTTTATGCACCCTGGTGCGGACCCTGCCGGCAAATGATGCCCATGATCGACAGCCTGAAAGTGGAATACCATGAAAGAATACCGATCGTTAAGGTGAACGCCGACGCCAGTAAGCGATTGATGCGTGAATACAAAATAGTAAGCGTACCTTACCTGGTTATGTATCAAAACGGTGAAATGATTTTTGAGCACAAGGGCATTATTGACCGGAAAAACCTGATCGAAGTATTGGATGCACAATTATAAAACGCCAAACCATGGAGGATTTAAAACGCATACAAAACATTCCTGACACCGATAAAAAACGTGTGGTGATTATTGGTGGAGGATTTGCCGGCTTGCAATTGGCTCAGAAACTTTGTACCAAGCCATTTCAATTGGTCATGCTCGATAAGAATAACTATTATCAGTTTCAGCCACTCCTGTATCAAATTGCCACGGCTGGCCTGGAACCTGGTTCCATCTCGTTCCCGCTCCGGAAATTCTTTCAAAAGTATAAAAACGTGCATTTTCGCATGGCCGAAGTGCAGCAGGTTAATCCTGAAAAAAATGAAGTAGTTACCGATATTGGAAACATTCATTACGATTATCTGGTCATTGCTTCTGGCGCTACAAGTCACTTTTTTGGTTTGGAAAATATCCAAAAATATGCCTTGCCCATGAAGTCCCTTACTGATGCCATCTTTATCCGTAATTACCTGCTTTCTAACTTGGAAAAAGCGCTCAACGAAACGGATCCTGAACGCATTGAAAGCTACCTGAACATTGCCATTGCAGGGGGTGGCCCAACGGGAGTTGAACTTGCCGGGGCTCTTGCTGAAATGAAAAAATATGTTTTTAACAAAGATTATCCCGAGCTCGATTTGAGCCTGATGAGGATCATGCTTTTTGAGGGTTCGCCCGCTTTGCTGTCGGGTATGTCTGATTCGGCATCTCAAAATGCCAAACGTCACCTTGAGAAACTGGGCGTTGAGGTGAATTTGCAATCGCGGGTTACCAATTTTGATGGAAAAAAACTTTTCCTCAAGGATGGCAAGAGTTTTAACACCCACACGCTAATATGGGCGGCAGGAGTAGCGGCCAATAAGCCCGGGGGTATTTCAACGGAAGTTTTGGGCCGCGGCGGCCGCATTATGGTTGATCGGTTTAACCGGGTAAAAAACCACAACAATATTTTTGCAATTGGTGATGTATGTATCATGGAAACACCGGCCTATGCAAACGGGCACCCTCAGGTAGCCCAGGTGGCGTTGCAGCAGGGCGCCTTGCTGGCAAAAAATTTTCAGCGGATCACCAACAATAAAGCGATGGTGGAATTTGAATATAAGAACAAAGGCATCATGGCTACCATTGGGCGCAACCTGGCCGTTGCCGATTTGCCCTGGATCAAAATGAGTGGCTTTCTGGCCTGGGCGCTTTGGTCGGTCATTCACCTGATCAGCATTGTTGGTGCAAAAAATAAAATCTCGGTGCTGGTGGATTGGATGTACCGCTACCTGACGTATGATCAATCCCTTAGGTTATTGATCCGGCACAAGCCCGTGGCGCCAACAAAACCCCAATAAGCAGTGAATCAAGGTTATTGTTTGTTTCTGTATATTTACTAACTTGGCCCCTTGTTAAACAGCTTTTGCTTTTAAAGTAATCTTACTATGATTTCAACCAATGAGTTGCATGATTTTGTGAGGAACAGTAAGGGTTTAATCATTGATGTGAGGCCGGTTGAAGCTTACAATGGCTGGCCATTAAAAATGGAATCCCGTGGCGGACATATTCCCGGTGCCAGAAGCTTGCCTGCAAAATGGCTTAAATACATAGATTGGATCGAAATCGTCAGGCAAAAGTCAATACTCCCTGAACACGATATTGTTCTCTATGGATACGACCAGGAAACCAGCGAAAAAGTCGCCGAAAGATTTTCAAGTTCAGGGTACAAAAAGATCAGGATTTACAACCGCTTTCTCGACGAATGGGTGCTTCAGCCTCAACGGCCCCTTCAGGTCTTGCCACGTTTTAAGCACCTTGTTTCGGCTGAGTGGGTTCATGAGCTGATCAATGGCGGCAGGCCTCAGCATTACCATAATGAAAAATTTGTTGTGGTTCACAGTCATTACCGCAATCGAAGTGCATATCTCAGCGGCCATATTCCAGGCGCCATTGATATGGACACCCTTGCGTTGGAAGCACCTGATACCTGGAACCGCCGCAGCCCTGTGGAAATAAAAAAAGCACTGGAAAGCCACGGCATAACGGCAGACTCCACCGTGGTTCTTTACGGGAAATTCATGTTTCCTGATAATGCCGATGAGTTTCCCGGAAGCGCAGCGGGTGATATTGGCGCCATCCGCAATGCCTTTATCATGATGTATGCTGGCGTGAAGGATGTGCGGGTGCTCAACGGTGGTTTTCAGTCGTGGGAAGACGCTGATTTGCCCATATCCTTGCTCGATGAGCCTAAAATCCCCGTAAAGGATTTTGGCGCTTCCGTTCCGCTCCACCCGGAGCTGGCAGTGGACACCCCTGAAGCAAAAAAGATGCTGGCCTCAAGCAATGCCGAGCTGGTATGCGTGAGAAGCTGGCCCGAATACATCGGCCAAGTGAGCGGCTACAATTACATTGAAGCCAGGGGCCGAATCCCGGGAGCCAAATTTGCCGATTGCGGATCGGATGCTTACCACATGGAAAACTACCGTAACCTGGATCATACCACCCGCGAATACCATGAAATTGAAGCTATTTGGAAAAAGTCAGGCATCATTCCCGACAAACATCTGGCTTTTTATTGCGGCACTGGATGGCGTGGCAGCGAAGCCTGGTTTAACGCTTGGCTGATGGGTTGGCCAAGGGTTTCAGTATATGATGGCGGCTGGTTTGAATGGAGCAACGATCCTGCAAATCCTTTTGAAACTGGCACGCCCATTAGCCATCAGTAACACTTTTTAGCATGTCAGAATACGAAACAAACCAGTTTGCCAAAGATGTGCTTGCTGGGCTCTCTTCAGAACCCAAATATTTGCTTTCTAAATATTTCTATGACGACCGGGGCAGTAAGATTTTTCAGGAAATCATGCAAATGCCTGAATATTACCTTACGGATTGTGAGTTGGAGATCATTAAAACCCATAAGCAAGACATTCTCGAAGCCATCTTTACCCATGCCAGGGCTTTTGATTTGATTGAGCTGGGCGCCGGTGACGGAATGAAAACCAAAATCCTGCTCGAATATCTCTATGATAAAAAGGCTGATTTTCAATATGTCCCCATTGATATCTCTGGCACTACCGTAAAAAATCTGGAGCATGAAATCAAAGCACTTTTCCCAGGGATCGGTGTGGTGGGTCAGATCGGAGATTATTTTCATTTGCTGGAAGAGATGAGCCGGCAAAATGGGGTTCCCAAAATGCTGATGTTTCTGGGTTCAAACATCGGGAATATGGATCAGGAGCAATCCATTGAGTTTCTGGGTAAGCTTCGTTCGGTGATGAACTTGAACGATTTGTTGCTGATCGGTTTTGATCTGAAAAAAGATCCGGAAATCATCATGAAAGCCTATGACGACCCCCACGGCCTTACGGCTGCCTTCAATCTTAATTTGTTGCAAAGGATCAATCGCGAGCTAAACGCTGATTTTGACACGGATAATTTCAGGCACGTTGAAACTTACGATGCTGATTCGGGAACGGCCAAAAGTTACCTGATCAGTCAGCAGGAACAGAGCGTTTATGTTGGCAGCCTGAACCAAACTTTCGGTTTCCGGAAAGGGGAAGTCATTTACATGGAGATGTCGCAAAAATATGATATGGAGATGATTCGCGGGCTGGCCGAAAATTCAGGCTTTGAAATTGTCAGGAATTTCAATGATAAGCGACAATTCTTTACAAATAGCATATGGAAACCAAAAACATAAAAAATGAAAGCAATCTGGAACAGTAAAGTTATTGCCGAAAGTAATGAAACCATTAGCCTGGAAGGGAATGAATATTTCCCGCCCAATTCAGTAAAAAAAGAATTTCTTGCCAAAAGTGATCATCACACGGTTTGTCCCTGGAAAGGCCATGCTTCTTATTATGATGTGGTGGTTGAAGGAGCGGTAAATAAGAATGCCGCATGGTATTATCCCCAGCCTTCTCAGAAAGCCGCACAAATAAAAGACCATGTTGCATTTTGGCGAGGTGTTCAAATCATTGAATCCTGATAAAATAAGCTTTGCTAAAGCAGCATGGAAGCAGATCAGGCCCGCTCGTCCTTTTTCACATTGCTGTCAACCACCGACAGGTTTGCCAACCCAAACGGCATTGCCCCGATAATGGCGGCAATTTATCCGAGAGAGAAGTGAAGAATAACTAAGGATTAATTTTCAAATTTTTGTCAGGAATCAAATGTTGGGCGTCTAATTCGCTAAACAATAATTTTGGCATGAAATTAAATCAATGGCTTAATGAAAAAATTCAGCATCTTTTTTAGTACACTTATTGTATTCACTTTTTTTTCAATTTCGTTATCTATGGCACAACCGTATCGCAGTGCAAGTCAGGCGCAAGGTCTTAGGGTAGGAGAGAAAGCCCCGAATTTTCAGGCAACCGACAGCCATGGAAATCAATTCAAACTGGAAAGTGCCCTGAAGGAGGGTCCGGTGGTGGTTGTTTTTTACCGCGGCCATTGGTGCCCGGTTTGTAACAAGCATCTTAAAAAATTGCAGGATTCGCTTGAGGTAATTCAGCAGGCTGGCGCCAGAGTGGTGGCCATTTCGCCCGAGAAACCGGATAACCTGGAAAAAACAGCAGAAAAAACCGGCACCAGGTTTTCATTACTTTACGATGAAGGATACCGTATTTCTGATGCTTTTGATGTCACATTCAGACCCGATTCAATGGACAGAATCATGTATAATACCATTTTGAGAGCTAATCTTAAAAATGCCCATTCCGATGATTCTCAACAATTACCGGTCCCTGCTACTTTTGTGATAGGACGTGATGGAAAAATTGCCTGGAGGCATTTTGATCCGGATTATAAAAAGCGGGCAAGCGCTCGGGAAATCATGGAAGCCCTGACCGGCCTGAATTAAAGAAACCAGAATATTTGAGTTGTCTTCCCTTTCCCAGAAACAAAACGAGCAAAAGAAGTTTAAGATGAACCAGGAAACCCTTCTCGACAAGACATACGAAACCATTAAGACCTACCTGGAAAATAACCTTAATGATCATGCTCCTGTGGTTCAGTTTAAAGAACCTCATGAGTTGAACAAGCTTATTAACTTTAAAGTAAATGAACAAGGCGTGTCGGAATTTGAGTTTCTTGACATGATTAACCAATACCTCGATTATTCTGTTCGTACGGGTAACAAGCAGTTTCTGAATCAACTCTATTCAGGTTTCAACCTCCCGGCATTTATTGGTGATGTGCTCACCTCCCTGGCCAATACCTCCATGTATACCTATGAGGTTGCCCCGGTCGCCACCATGATTGAAAATGAAATGGTAAAGCTGATGAACAGTTATACCGGCTATGCTGAGGGTGATGGTATTTTTGTAAGCGGTGGAAGCAATGCCAACCTGGTGGCCATGTTTTCTGCGCGCAACCGGGCTTTGCCCGAAAGCCGCTTTGAAGGCTACGACCGAAACCAAAAACTTACCGCCTTCGTTAATGAGCAGGCCCACTATTCGTTCGAAACCGCTGCCAACGTGCTGGGTATAGGCGCCCGAAATGTGATCAAGGTAAAGGCCGATAACAATGGCCGCCTAATCCCTGCTGAACTTGAAAAGGCCATTCAATCTTCCCTGGAAAGGGGCGAAAAGCCATTCTTTGTGTCAGCCACCTGCGCAACCACCTTGCTCGGCGCTTACGACCCAATTGACGAAATGGCCGAGATTTGTGAACGTTATGGTGTTTGGCTGCACGCCGATGGCTCTTTTGGCGGCTCGGTGATCCTGAGCGAAAAACACAGGCATCTTATGAAAGGCATTGAAAAAACCGATTCTTTTGCCTGGAACCCGCATAAGCTCATGAATATTCCACTGATCTGTTCGGTGCTGCTGGTTAAAAAGCGGGGCACGCTTCAACGAAACATTACCGATATTAACACCGATTATATTTTTCATAATATTGATGAAATTGAAGACCTGGGAAAAAAGTCTATTCAGTGCGGACGACGGGTGGATGCAGTAAAGCTTTGGTTTGCCTGGAAATACTTTGGGCTGGAAGGCTACCGCAAAAGAATTGACAATTTAATGGATATGGCCAGTTACGCTGAACAGCTTGTTTGCCAGCATCATCGACTTGAGTTGGTTGCTCCAAGGCAATCCTTCACCGTTTGCTTCCGGTTTAAACCAGAAACAGAAACAGATATAAATGCCTTTAATTTGAAAGTCAGGGAAACCATTCGGAAAAAGGGCAAGACCCTTGTGAATTATGGTTATCACAATGGCCAGCTGGCAATCCGCCTGGTAACCGCCAATGCCGACCTTGAAGCTAAAAACATTGACCGGTTTTTTACCCACTTTTTGGAAACAGCTTCTCAATTAGAAGCAAAAGAAGTTTTGGTTACGATCAATGAAAACTAAAATCAAAGGAATAGCC
>JAHYJD010000046.1 GCA_019429365.1 Bacteroidales bacterium
TTTGTTTTCGTTGGCCACGGGCATAATGAGTCCGGCGCGGTTGGGTTCCGACATTTCCAGCCTGATTTGCTCGGTTTCGAGATTTTGTAGCATTTCCACAATAAAGCGGCTGTTGAAACCGATCTCGAGGTCGTCGCCCTCGTAGTTACATGCCAGCCTTTCGCGGGCTTCGTTGCTGTAGTCGAGGTCTTCGGCTGAGAGGGTCAATTCGCTGCCAGCAATACGCAACTTCACCTGGTATGTGGTTTTGTTGGAGAAGATCGACACCCTGCGAATGCTGTTAAGGAAAGGGATACGGTCAACCGTCATCTTATTGGGGTTTTCTTTTGGAATAACCGCGGTGTAATTGGGATATTTTCCATCGATGAGGCGGCACACCATAATAATATTCTTAAACGAGAATCTTGCATTGGTGCTGCTATAGTCCACCTTAACGGTATCATCGTCTTGTGCCAGGATATGCTTTAGCTGGTTCAGGGGTTTTTTGGGCAGTATGAAACTGGCCTGGTCGCTGCTTTTCACATCGAGCCTTTGGTAGCGCACCAGTTTATGGGCATCGGTAGCCACAAAGGTGGCACCTTCTTCGCTTATTTCGCAAAATACGCCGGCCATAACAGGGCGCAGATCGTCGTTGCTGGCGGCAAACAATGTTTTGTTAATGGCGTGAAACAGCACATCCGATTCAATGCTGAAGCTGGCATCGCTTTCGATGGCAGGCACCTGCGGGTACTCCTCGCCATTCTGTCCGGCAAGCTTATATTTACCTTCACCTGCAATAAGGGTTACGCCAAAATTTGCTTCTTCAATATCAAGCGTCACCGGAATGTCAGAAAAGGTCTTAAGAGTATCGAGCAGTATCTTGGCAGGAATGGCCACGCTGCCTTCGCCTTCCGACATGTCGACGCTGATCCGCGCAATCATGGTGGTTTCCAGATCAGATGCCGATATTTTTATTTCTGTGTCGGTCAATTCAAACAGAAAATTATCCAAAATGGGCAGGGTGTTGTTAGAACTCAATACCCCGCTAATGGCCTGCAATTGTTTTAACAACAATGAACTGGATACAATAAATTTCATACTTTACCTGATTTTAGTTGTGTGTAGCAAAGATAGTTTTTTATTAAAGATTTGCTTTAAAATGCCATATTTTTTTGGCTGCCTGCTGCCATATCAGTGGGCTTCAGCCTTAAGAAAATACGATAAGGGGCGCATGATACGGTTAAACACAAAATATTGCGCCCTGGCAAACTCACCCTCGTTAACCTGCAGGAAAAAACGGTTGGGATCGGCGTTGGTGCCGGCAGCCAGGCCTCTGAGTTCTTCTTCGCTTGCTTTTCGGCGAAAAAACCGAAGCGTGGTCACCCTTTCCTGCTGGTCCTGAACAACGATTTCAAGAAACAACGGGCTAAACATTTCTTGCATGCGCAGGCTGTTGTCGGCACCAGTCATTAACTTTTCGTAATGCAGTTCGGTAAAGCCCTCCAGATAACGGGCAAGCCTTGTACCATCGATCAAAGAAATATCAACAGCCTGCCCCCCATGCAGAAGCAATGGCGTTTCGCTTTGATTATCTATTACAAAGGATTCTTCTTCATTTTCGGTAAAGCGCACCTCTATCCTTCTGATTTGCCTGGCTTGAAGGTCGACCACCACCGGGTCGCGCCAAAGGCTTTCGTTAGGGTTAAACAAATCGGCAAAGCCTCCCTGCACCCCCGGCACATGCACGGCAAAGGGCATTTCGGAACGATACAAACGCATAATTGTGCTTTCGCCATCGGGGGTATCTTCACCTGCAAGCAAACGTTTCACACGCTTTGTGCGAGGTATCAGCCTAATGTCGCCGGGAAGTCTGATCCAGTGCGTGCGGGCATAAACTTCCACCAACACGCCTTGTTGGTCCAGGGCCTGGTTTACCTGCTCCTGCTCGGCCAGCGACACTGGCTGCCTTACATTCAGATGCCTAAGCGTACCCAGCAGCTCGCGTACGGCCGACTCGTTGGCCCTGAAAGCCTGGTTTACATGCCATATTCCTTCTGCATCCTTTGCCAGCAGCAAACTTTCCCCGTTTTTCTTTTGCATTTCTAACCGCACCACGTCGGCATCCTGCGGCAGCCTGAAGTTACGATCGCGATCGTGCAGCGAGCCTTGATTTCCCGTAAGGGAGAAATAAAGCCCGGCAGCGCCAAGAACCAGGGCAGTTAGGAGCAGCAGGTAGCTTTTTTTTGTCATAGTTTTACGCAGGATTGGCCGAATAGCGGCGCTTACGCCAGATAAAACGCAGCGTACCAAAAATAACCACAAGTACTACCGGAATCAGCACATTAACAATTTGGATGACAGCACTGCTTCTATTAATGCGTGTGCGGTCGAGCATTCGCAGGCGCACATCTTTGGCGCGTGCCTCGAGAATGCCCGAATCGTCGGCAAGATAATTAACGGCGTTCATAATAAAATCGCGGTTGGCAAAAGTTTCGCCCGAGAAACGGTCGTAGCCCAGCGGCAGCGGCTGTCCGCTTTGGTTGAACTGGTTGCGCACCAGGTCGCCATCGGCCACCACGATCATAGCGGTATGCAGGCTTTGGTCGCGCCGCTGATAGCCATCGGGAAGGTTTAGGTTCGGTGCCAGGCGGTTGCGGAAAACCGACTCAAACGAGCCTTCGAGCAGCACACCCGTATTTTGCGGGCCGGCAGTATACTGTCGCTCGTCGGGTTGCTGCTGCAAAATACGCAGGGCAATCTCGGCCGGAGTAGCCACCACCCTGGTATAGGGCGAGGTTTGCAAAAGCACTGTTTTTTCCACACCAGCCGCGGTCACCGTGTCGATGCTGCTCACAAACTCGCTGCGCAGCAGGTTCAGGTTTTTCACGATCTTATGGTCGCCGGCAGCTTCGAGCAACGGAAAAAAGTACCAGGGCAAAAGGCTGATCTGCGGACGGTCGCCAATCATTCCGGTCGTAACGGGAATGGGGGCCGCACGCAAGTCCATTAAAAGGTTGGCATTCAGTCGGACCCCATAGCGAAACAGCATATCGTCGAGGTTGAGCTGCTGGGGCATTCCCAGTGAAGTAAAGTCGGGAGGCACCAGGCTATCCATGCTGGCAAAAACCGGATCGATCAGCCATAGTATGCTGCCACCCTGCATCACAAATTGGTCGATGATAAATTTTTCATCCTCGCTGAAAGGCTGCTCAGGTTTAGCCACAATCAGTGTTTTGTATGCCAGTATTTCCTCAAGGTTATTATCAGTATGCACCCTGTCGACTTCGTAAAAGTCGCTGAGCGAAGCGCCGATGTCGGCAATGTAGCGGTTTTCATATTCTCCATGACCTTCCACAAAACCCACCTTGACCTTCTGCGTAGTGGTAAGTTGCCTTATAACGCTGGCCATGTTATATTCGAGGGCTTGCGCAGAGTTGTTGAGCACGTCTTCGGCTGGTTTTCCTATCTGATCCTGAAGCAGTTGCAGGGGCACTTCCTGTCCACGGAAACTAACCAGGGCTCCGGGAAAAATTACTTGTTGAGAGGTGGCATCGTCGGCACGCACCTGCAGCTGTGTGGGCTGCAAGCCCTTCTGCACCAACATATCGAGCAGCCCGTCGCGCTCAGGGGTCTGCAGAGGATTAATAAATTCGTACTGAATACGGTCGGAGTAAGCTCTGAATTCGTCGAGCATCTCGCGGGTTTGGTTGCGCAAGCGCTTGAAGCCCGCCGGAAAATTCCCTTCCAGGTACACCCTGAAATACACAATATCGTCGAGCTGCCGCAGCATGGTGCGAGTGCCCTGGGTGAGGGTGTAGCGCTTTTCGCTGGTAAGGTCGAAACGGGCAAACTTATACGCACCGATGGTATTAATGGCAATTATTATAGCCAGGCCAGCCAGCAGCTGCATAATATTTTGCCGCCTCACATCGCGCCTGTCAGGGCTGCTGCCAGAAGGGGGCTGTTTATTTAAATTGCTGAATATCTTCATTTTGCGAAACTCCTTATCTGAAAATAATACCCCTCCCCTACCACTTGCGGCTTTCGAGCCTGATTTTAGTTAAAATGATAAACAACCCGGTCAGACTCAGAAAGTATAAGAGGTCGCGCGTGTCGATTACCCCGCGGCTCATGGAGGTGTAATGCGCATAAATGCCCAGGTTGCGAATAAACAAGTCGGCACTGCCAAAAAGATCGAGGGTGTAAATCATTTCGAAGCCTAAAAAAATAAAACCACAAAAGAAAACAGCCACAATAAATGAAACGATCTGGTTTTCGGTGAGTGAGGAGGCAAACAAGCCAATGGCAACAAATGCTGAGCCCAAAAAAAGCAAGCCCAGGTATGATCCCCAAGTGCCGCCCATGTCGAGGTTTCCGGCAGGCAAACCGAAACGATAAACCGTTACCACAAAAACCAGTGTAGGAATGAGCGATACCAAAACCAGCACCACTCCGGCAAAAAATTTTGACAGGATAATATCCAGGTCGGTAAGAGGTTTGGTTAGCAGCATTTCGATGGTGCCCGACTTGATCTCGTCGGCAAAGAAGCGCATGGTAATTGCCGGAATCAGGAAAAGGAACACAAAGGGCCCCAGAACAAAAAGGCCATCAAGGTTGGCATAGCCCGCCTGCAAAATATTGTAATCTGTTGGAAAAACCCAAAGGAATAGACTTACCACCAGAAGAAAGACCGCTATGACGATATAGCCGATCAGGCTGTTGAAGAAATTATTTATCTCTTTCTTAAAAAGTGTAAGCATATGGTTTAATGGTCAGTATGGAAATCGATGGAAACCGTGTCGTTAAGACGAAGGCCCAGCAGACCCGAGGCTTTGCCGCGGTTAATGGCAATTTCGAGAAAGCCGGTTGATCCAAACAAGGCAAGTTTTTCGCCTTCTACCACGTCGGAATAGGATTGCGAAAGGTGCTCGATGCCATCTTCGAACGAGCGAAAGTTAATGGAGAACGTTCTGCCTTTTGAAGCTTTTCTAAAGGTGGGCTGGTCGATATTTACAAACACGTTTTCGTATTCGTCAATAAAAATCACTTTGCCAATAATCTGATCGGGATGGACCACAGGCCTGAAAAGTATACGCTCGTTAAGTTTTGGATGCCCGGGACCCAATTCACTCAGCGTTTTTCCTGCGGCTATCATAGAAGCAGCCCTGACAAACACATCGCGCGTGGAAAAAGTAAAATAGTCGCTATCTTGTATAATATCAATTTCCACTACCTCCTGGGGGTTCTGGTCAAACATGAGCGAAAAAATGCCATTGTCGGCCCCGATAAAATAATGGCCCTGATGCTTCACAGCAATATGCGGGGATTCGAGCCCTCCTTCGGTGTTGATGCCTACCAGGTGTATGCTGCCCTCGGGAAATTGTGGATAGGCATTGCGCAGCACAAAGCTGGCATGCATTATATTGAAACATGGAATCTGGTGGGAAATATCAACAATGTTCACCCCCGGTATCAGCTTCAGCAGCGTACCTTTTACTGCTCCGGCATAGTGGCTTCCAAGGCCCCAGTCGCTCGTAAGGGTGACAATGGTCATTAATGGCTAATTATTAATGTAAAAACCTGCATTTTAAAAAGAGGCAAAATTAATCGCTCTACCGGAAAATTGCCAAATTTATTGTTATTTTGCAGCATCAAAAATACAGAAATAATATAAGCCTGCTATTTTTTAAACCGGGCTTTTTCGAAAAATTATTTTCTCAGAAAAAGAGACAAGACGCCTGACATGGGTGAAAAAACATTAAAACTGGAAGGCATACATCCTCCCGACATTTTCGGGCTTCGTGAAGAGAAGCTGCAATTACTCCGCAATATTTTCCCGAAACTCAAGCTGATAGCGCGCGGCGAAGACCTCAAGATCATGGGCGACGATCCTGAAATTGCCTATTTCGAGGACAAGTTCAACCTGATGGTCAACCATTACGATCGATACAGCAAACTCACCGAAGAGAACATCCTGGAAGTGATGGCCCATGAAGACGGGCTGATCAGGGAAACTCCGGGCGAAAAGGGCGAAGGCGAACTGATTCTATACGGCAAGAACGGTATGCTGATCAAGGCCCGCACCCCTAACCAAAAGCGCATGGTCGATAGCTTCAAGAAGCACGACATGCTGTTTGCCATTGGCCCCGCAGGTACCGGAAAAACATACACTGCCGTGGCATTGGCAGTCCGCGCACTAAAAAACAAAGAGGTGAGGCGCATTATTCTTGCCCGTCCGGCAGTGGAAGCCGGCGAAAACCTGGGGTTTTTGCCCGGCGACCTCAAAGACAAGCTTGATCCATATTTGCGACCTCTTTATGATGCCCTGCACGATATGATTCCACCGGCAAAGCTGGCAGCCTACCTCGAAGACGGCACCATAGAAATTGCCCCACTGGCCTTTATGCGCGGGCGTACCCTCGACAATGCCTTTGCCATTCTTGATGAAGCCCAGAATGCCACCGACAGCCAGCTGAAAATGTTCCTAACCCGTATGGGAAAGTCCGCAAAATTCATTATCACCGGCGACATTACCCAGATCGACTTGCCCCGCAACCAGGTGTCGGGCCTCATTACCGCCACCAAAGTGCTGAACAAAGTGCAGGGCATCGATTTTATTTTCCTGAACGAGAAGGACGTGGTACGCCACCCGCTGGTGACAAAAATTATTGATGCCTACGAGCGGACTGCTCCAGGTGCAAAAAGGGAAAAATAATAAACGAGGAATAATCAATAACCATTATTTACATGAAAGCAGTAACCCAGACCAATTTTGGCTTCCCCGGCCAGACCAGCTTTTACAAAGGAAAAGTGCGCGATGTTTACACCATCGATAACCGGCTTATGCTTATGGTGGTGAGCGACCGTATTTCGGCCTTCGATGTGGTTTTACCCCAGGGTATCCCCTACAAAGGACAGGTGCTCAACCAAATTGCAGCAAAATTTCTTGATGCCACAGCCGACATCGTCCCCAACTGGAAAATTGCCACCCCTGACCCCATGGTAACGGCAGGCATTTTCTGCGAACCATTCAAGGTTGAAATGGTTATTCGCGGATACCTTTCCGGACACGCATGGCGAGAATATAAAAAAGGAAAACGCAGCATCTGCGGCGTTGCCATGCCCGATGGGATGAAAGAAAACGACCGTTTCCCAGAACCCATTATCACTCCTACCACCAAAGCGCTGGTGGGCCACGATGAGGATATTTCGCGCGAAGAGATCATTTCGACCGGGCTGGTCAGCCCCGAAGAATATGCCATGCTGGAAGAATACACCCTGGCCCTTTTTGAGCGAGGCACTGAGATAGCGGCCAGTATGGGCCTGATACTGGTGGACACCAAGTACGAGTTTGGCAAAGCCGACGGCCGCATTTACCTGATCGATGAGATCCATACCCCCGACTCCTCCAGGTATTTTTATATGGATGGCTACCAGGAAAGACAAGATGCCAACCAACCACAAAAACAGCTCTCGAAGGAGTTTGTGCGCGAATGGCTTATGGAACAGGGATTTAGCGGCCAGGAAGGCCAGCAGGCACCACCAATGAATGAAGAAATTGTAAACCAAATTTCCGATCGCTACATAGAACTGTTCGAAAAGATCACCGGGGAGAAATTTATTAAAACCCCGGCCGAGAACGTGCTGAAGCGTATTGAAGAAAATTGTTTGGCATTTTTCAAAAACCAACCATAACCTGGCATGGTGCTAAAGGGAAACGGGAAAAAACAAAACATAGAAGCGGTTTTTTCCCGTTTTTTATAACCCTTATCCGAAAGATTCGTACAAGCAAAGAAATGCAAAATTAAAAGGATAGGTTTCCCATGGTTTTCAACCGGGTGAAAAGACCCGCTGAAAACGGGTGTTTTATGCCATTTCTTAGCAAATAAAACGGATTTGCACTCCTATTGCTCACTTTATATTTGCAATATTATTGTGATTCAGCCATTTGACTGATGACAAAAAAAATGACACAAAAATACGCGCTGCTGCCAATCGTTCTGGTCTTGCTTGTTTCTCAGTCCTTGCAGGCAAACCAGCCAGTTCCCTGCCAGATATCTGTTACAGGCGGCCAGACTTCCATTTGCCAGGGTCAGCCCCTGGTGCTTATCGGACAAACCGCCCTGGAGGCTGATGAAGTTTCAAGACAGCTTTGGGAGACCAATGGGAAACTGCTTTCTGACAATGGAAATAATTTTACAAGGCTCGATACAAGCACCCCGGGAAGTTATGTTGTAACATATAAAGTGTGGGATGCCACCGGCAATGAAAACTCCTGTACCGTAAAAATTGAGGTGGCAGGCCCTCCTGAATTTGAAATTGTGGAAAACTTTGGGTTTTTTCAGCGGATTTTGTTCAAAAAACCCATGCCGCGCCTCCGCATTTTATCGGAGGAAAGTCATACCTTTCAATGGTTTTTAAACGGCAATGAAATCAGCGGAGCCAGTGAGGCGGTTTATAAGCCATCGGCTGCCGGAAAATACAGTGTTAAGGTAACCAGCCAGCAAGGCTGCTCGGCCTTTTCAAAAGATATTATTGTTGATTAAAGTCTTTTTCGAAATATAATCGCGAAGCAATGAAAAGTCTTATTCGCCTCGGCCGCAAAGCTGTTTTTCCCCGTAAGGGATTGATTGCATTATTTTACCTTCTGCTCGGTGCAGGTGCGCTGGTGGCGCAGCCCATAACGGTGGTGATACAAACACCCGATGGGGCCAGGGACGTTTGCCAGGGAACCACTACCTTTATTCTTACCGCTTATGCGGAAGGCGGCAACCTGGATTTTGTTGATTACCAGTGGACAGCCGACCCGGGCATGCTCATGCCACTGGGCGACTATGCCATATTTAATAATTCATTTGCTTCCACGCCAGGTATTTATCATATTAGCGTTACTGTATTCGACAGCGATGGCAACAGCGGAACAGGACAAATTACCATTACCCTGAAGGAAACACCCACGGTGAGCATTACGGCCGACGGCCCCACTACCTTTTGTTTCGGCGAAAGCGTAAACCTGATTGCAAACCCCATAAATGGTTTTGAATATAAGTGGAGGCGAAACACCATCGACATTCCGGGGGCTACTGAACCCATTTACCAGGCTTTCGAGAGCGGAAGTTACCGGGTCAGGATCACAGCGGCAAATGAGTGCTTCAGCCTTTCCAACGCCATAGATGTAACTGTGCATGAGCTGCCTGAGGTAACGGCCACCAACGATGGTCCTGTTTGCGAAGGCGAAGATTTGCAGCTTAGCGGCGGGCCCGATGGGATGGTATCATACCAGTGGAGCAGTCCGTCGAACCCGGGCTTTTCTTCCAGCTTGCAAAACCCGGTGATTACGGGCATTACCCCTGCCCAGGCCGGGCAATACATACTTACCGTAACCGACGGCAATGGCTGCGAAAATTCAGCTACCACCACCGTGGTGGTAAATGCCCTTCCGGTAGCTCCGATTTCGGTCACTGCCAGTGAAACCCATATTTGCGGCGGCACCGAGGGTTTCCTTACCCTTACGGCCACCGGTGGCAGCGGACAAACCCTGCAATGGTTTGCCGGAACCTGCGGCGGAACGCCCATCGGACAGGGCAACAACCTTGTGATTCCATATCCGGAAACAACAACCACTTACTACGTTTTGTGGGAAACGGATGATTGCGGGCAGTCAGACTGCGTTTCGGTTACCGTTAACGTAACTGAGCCTCCAGAGATTAGCATTATTAGTACACCTATTTCTTGCGCCGGCGACGACGACGCCACTGCCACGGTTATCATTACCGGGGGCACACCGCCCTATTCCATTCTTTGGAGTACCGGGGCCACTTCAGCCACCATCGAAAACCTTGGTCCGGGAACCTATACCGTTACTGTAACCGACGATGCAGGATGTATTGTAAGCGAAGATGTTACCATAATCGAACCCGATGCAATAGTCCTTAGCTTTTCGGATGTGGTCAACCCGGTTTGCAGTGGTGAAGAAAACGGGCAAGCCACTGTGGTGGTTAGCGGAGGTACACCTCCCTTCAGCTACCTTTGGAGCAACGGGCAAACCACAGCCACGGCAACCGGCCTTGCGGCAGGCAATTACCAGGTAACCGTTACCGACGCTGCTGGTTGTGAAGCCACATCCAGCATAAGCCTTACCGACCCACCGCAAATTGTTATCAGTATTGTTTCCATTACCCACATCGAATGTCATGGCGAGAGTACCGGAGCAGTTACGATAATCGCATCAAATGGCACAGAGCCATACACTTACGAATGGGACAACGGAGAAACCGGTCCCAGCCTTGAAAATATTCCGGCAGGCACATACATGGTTACAGTTACTGACGCCAACGGCTGCCAGGCCACATTAAGTATAGAAATTAATGAGCCAGAGCCTATCGAAATCAGCGCCGGGCCCGACCAGACCATTTGCGAAGGCGAAACCGCCACCCTTACGGCCTCTGGTGCCGACACTTACCTCTGGAGTACCGGCGAAACCACTGCTACCATATTGGTAGCACCACTGGTTACCACAACCTATTCTGTAACCGGATTTACCGATTGCGGACAAGGTACTGCACAGGTAACAGTATTTGTGCTGGAAGGTCCTGTGGTCGATCTGGGCAACGATGTCGAAATTTGCGAGGGAGAAGAAGCTACCCTGGATGCAGGTACTTTCGCTAATGTTAGTTATCTCTGGTCTACCGGAGCCACCACCCAGACCATAACCGTTGCAGCCGGAGGCAACTATTGGGTAACGGTTACCAACCTTGACAATGGCTGCAGCTCCACTGACACCGTTGCAGTGGTTCTCAATCCCCTGCCTCCAGCCGAAACAGGACCTGACCAGACCATTTGCCTGGGCGAATCTATTATCCTGGGGCCCACAGACCCTGTTCCCTCGCCCACCAGCACTTTTTTCTGGACCAGCGTACCACCCGATCCGAGCCTTACTGAACCCACCATTTCGAACCCAACGGTAAGTCCAACGGTTACCACCGTTTATACCCTTGTGGAAACCTATCTCGACACCGGTTGCCAGAACGAAAACTCGGTTACCATTACCGTGGTTGGCGAAGCGCCCGATGCGGGTGAGGACCAGACAATTTGCCAGGGCGAGTCTGTTACACTCGGTCCGGAAACCATTAACCCGGGCAGCACTTATTACTGGACCAGCAGCAACCCCGACGAAGTTTTCGACGACCAGGTGCCCAACCCGGTGGTTACCCCTCAAATTACAACCACCTACACACTTTTTGAAGTGGTGGGAGAATGTACTTTCTCTGATTCCGTTACGATTACCGTGAATCCTTCGCCCGAAGCCGATGCCGGTACCGATAAGGAAATTTGCTTTGGCGAAAGCGTAATGATTGGGCCCGACGAGTTTACCCCCTCCCCGACCAGCATTTATCTTTGGACAAGCGTTCCAAACGACCCGAGCATCTCCGACCCAACCATTTCCAATCCCATTGTTAGCCCGCAGGTTACCACGGTTTACACCCTGGTTGAAACCTTTATGCAAACCGGATGTTCCAACCAAAACAGCATTACGGTAACGGTTTACGAACTTCCCGAAGTGCTGATTGGTGAGGATGCGATTATTTGCGAAGGCGAAAGCATAAATATTGGCCACCCCGAAGCCTCACAGGACTATACTTATGCCTGGACTTCCGATCCGGCTGGTTTCGAAAGCAGCGAAAGCAACCCAATGGTAAGTCCCACGGTTACTACCACCTATTTTGTTACCGTTACGAGTGCCCAGGGTTGCGAAGACAGCGGGCAGGTTACCATTACGGTACAGCCAGCCCCGGTAGCCCAGGTTTCTGACGACATCGTTTTTTGCAGCGAATCGGAAATTGAACCGGTTCATATTGGCGGAGCAGAGGTGGAAGGTTACACCTATCAGTGGACTTCCGAACCTGAAGGGTTTGAATCGAACGATGCCAATCCATTGGTCATTTTCGAAGGTACCACACCCGTTACCTATTTCCTTACAGTTACCAATCAGTATGGATGCACCGCACAGTATTCTGTCACCATTTCGCTGTCTGACCTGATGCTGACCACCGAAAACCCGGATATTTGCGACGATGAAGAAGCCCTATTCCTTGCCGGTTACGTAACAGTTACAGGCGGAACGCCTCCATACAGCTTCCGGTGGTTTGATGACGACAGCAATTTGCTCGACGCCACGCCAAACTTCATTGCCGTTGCCCCGTTTTTTAACAGTTATGTTGTAGAGGTAACCGATGCCGACGGCTGCATGCGCATGGCCACCCTTGACGTAACATTACGGCCGGCTCCGCTGGTTGAGCTCCAGGTAAGTCCTCCCGGAACGGCTTATTTCGGACAAACCATAACCTTTACAGCCATTCCACCCACTCACGACAGCTATGATTTTTATGTGGATGGACTGCTTGCTCAGTCGGGCACTTCCAATATTTTCCGCAGCAGCGAGCTTAAAAACGGCCAGATCGTTTATGTGGTAGCTACCCTCGATGGCTGCACAGGTGCTTCAGAGCCCTTTACCGTAAGCATCAGCGGGCTGCCCAATGCCTTTACTCCTGATGGGGATGGCATTAACGATATTTTCGGAAAAGACCACGACCTGGTAATTTTCAACCGCTGGGGTCAGCTGGTGTACGAAGGCCGCGAGGGCTGGGATGGCAAGCACAACGGCCGCGATGTGAGCCCGGGCACCTATTACTACATTCTTGAAATTGTGGATCATAACAATCAAACAACAACCCTCAAAGGTTCAGTGACCGTAATCAGGCAGCGGGAATAGCCCGGCAAACCTGATTGTCTGGCCTGCATTAAATAAAAAATGGCAAGGAAGCTACCGGAAAAGTGCTTCATGAAAAACGAAACACACCATAGAGTTATGAAAAAGATATTGATTTACAGCCTGCTACTTATTCTGGCCATGCCCCTTTCGGCACAAAGAGTACTCAGATTGCTGGAAGCCGGCGACGAGCATTTCCGCAAGGCCGAATATACACTGGCCCAGGAAGCCTACGAAACCATTCTGAGAAGGGATCGCACAGCCAATATCAGGCGTGAGGTTTCCTTCAGGCTGGGTCAAACCCACCAACAGATGCTAAACTATGCTGAGGCACGCAAATGGTACACTCTGGCCATGAACGTGGGCTACAACAACCCGGAAATTTTCATGCACCTGAGCGAGATGAGCCTGGGCCTCGAAGATTTTGACCTGGCCATTGACTACGCTACCCGCTATCTCGAGAAACGCCCTGACGATCGGTTTGGACGCAAACTGCTCGAATCGGCCCGCTTTAGCAAGGAAAACTATTACAAGGAAACACTGTTTGAGGTAACCAACGAGCGCGCTCTGAATACTACAGGGCAGGAATGGGGCATTGCCTTTTTTCCTGACGATCGTATTCTTTATGCTTCCACTTTTGATGAAACCGGCCGTCGACTCGACACCCGGACAGGCACGGGCTATTCGAGCATTTACGAATCGAACCTCAACCGAAACACAGGCGAATGGTCACAACCTCAACTTATTAAGGGCAAAATTAACACCGAATTTTACGAAGGCTTCCTTTCGTATGATGCTGAAAACCAGATCGGATACTTTATGAACTGTGGTGGCCCCGGAGGAACTCGCGAAACCTGCGATATTTATACCGCAAAATACAGCCCGGAACAAAATACCTGGAGTGAGCCCGTTATCTTTCCGATAAACAGCGACAGCTATAACGTTGGCTATCCTTCCATTAGCGAGGATGGGTATACGCTTTACTTTGGCTCTGACATGCCGGGTGGTTATGGCGGATACGATTTGTATAAAATCGTGAAAGACCCCGTAACCGGCCGCTGGGGATCGCCCGAAAATCTCGGATCTACCATCAACACCAGCCTGAACGATTCTTATCCATACATTGCAGGGAATATTCTTTATTTCTCCTCATTTGGCCATCCAGGATTTGGAGGATTCGATATTTTCTATTCAGAAATTAAAGAAGATGGTGGTTTCTCCAAACCTGTTAATATGGGTTCGCCCATCAACAGCAGTGCCGACGACTTTGGCTTTATCATCAACAAAGAATACTCAAGCGGTTTTTTCACCTCCGACCGCCCCGGTGGTGTGGGAAATGACGACATTTACTCGTTCCGCATCGTGTCGCGTACCTTCGATCTGAAGGGTATTATTGTGGATAGCGAAACCGGAGCCCCACTGCCGGGCATTGAAGTAATTCTTTATGGCGACGACGACCAGATCCTGAAGGTCAATGCCGACAGCCAGGGACGTTATACCATTCCAAACCTCGACTCGGAAGTGAATTACATGGTGGAAGTGGTGGAAGACGGTTATAAACCCTACTCTGAATCGCTATCGGTTAAGGACAAGCTTATTGCCAGCCGGTTCCTGGCAGTGCCAGAGTTCGAAAAGAATGTGTCCATGCAGCCTGCTCCGGTTCCGGTGGCTCGCCGCGAGGAAATCGGCCCCGATGGCACTTTCCCGGTAAGGCCAGCCATTACAGGTATTACCGAAGGCTTGCCTACCGTGCACTTTGATTTTGCTCGCTTCGACCTAACCACCTATGCCCGTATGCAACTCGACAGTGTATTGAGGTTCCTCGATACCCAGCCGGGCGCTGGTTTGGTAATCCATGCACATACTGACGAGGTAAGCGGATATCTTTTCAACTTCTACCTCTCGCAAAAGAGAGCCCACAGCATTATCGACTACCTGGTAAGCCGCGGTGTAACCGAAGACCGGCTTTATCCTTTCGGCCATGGAAAAATGGAACTAAAGATTGTAAATGCTCAGACCCCCGAAGAGCATCGCCAAAACCGCCGGGCTACTTTCGAGGTCATCACCCTGCCCGACTTCAACGCCTTCCTTGCCGATGCGCCGCGACACAGCTTCAGGTTTCTTAACTCACTGCATAAGGAGGCGCACTACGCGCGTGGCGTAGAGTTTATGGTACAATTTGCAGCCACACGAAATCCGGTGCATCCGCAATACTACCGGCGAATTATGGAAGCATTTCCGCAACTCGACATAATGTATTATTACGATATTGATCGTTTCCACCGCTATTCGGTCGGAACCTTCGACAACCTGAACCGCGCCATGGAGGTACACCGCCGCCTGCGCGAACTGGGTTTTGATGCCTTTGTGGTGGCTTTCCGCGACGGAGAAAGAATTAGTTTAAGTGAAGCAAACCAACTATTGCAAAATCAGTAAGAAAGCAAAAGAACGGCTGCTTTAAAAACTTTGAACACATGAAAAAGACCATAGTTTTTGTCCTGGCACTGACCTTTACGGGCATGGTCACGTTTGCCCAAAACGATCCCAGCTTCAGCCAGTATATGTTCAACGAGAAAATTTTCAACCCAGCCTCACTCAGGCTTACCAATACCTTCGATTTTTCGCTGGTGGCCAGGCAACAATGGGTGGGATTTGAGAATGCTCCCTCCTCGCAGGTATTCAACGCCAGCACCTATTTGCAGGATATTTACGGGGGCGTGGGCCTGAACATAATTAACGACAAACTGGGATACGAAAACTTTCTTACCGTCAGGGCCAATTATGCCTTTCCGGTGCAGGTTGGCGTAGTTTCGCATGTAATCTTCGGACTGGGTGCCGGCCTGGTAAACCGCACCATCGATGGTACACAGCTCACCTATGAGGACCCCAACGACCCTAACGGCCTTTTTACAAAAGAAACCTATACCAGGCCCGACTTCTCGTTTGGCATGGAGTACACAGATCCTAACTTGCGAATGGGCTTTGCCATAACCCACCTGCATCGTTCAGCCATGAACGCCGGTATCGATTATGCCCCAAGGCATTATTATATGTATGGAAAATACCGCTTCGATAATGTGTTTGAAAAAGTAGACCTGGAGCCCTACCTGCTCATTAAGAGCAACCGCCGGAGCACACAGTTCGATATAAACATGATGGTGTATTACGACAAGCAACTCTGGACTGGTTTTTCTTACCGCCTGGGAGATGCCCTCTCGGCTATGCTCGGATATGCTATTACCCCGGTCATTAAGGTGGGATACGCCTACGACTACAGCATCGGGGTAAACCGCCGCTATAGCGGAGGCTCGCACGAAATCATGATCCTGGCCACTTTGGGCGGATTTAACAAGGAGCGGATTTCGCCCAATACCCCAAGGATCTTCAACTAATTCATATATTTTAATATTTCCTGAACCAATAAAATGCCGGACTTTCCGGCATTTTTTTTGTACTTTTCTGGGAAGCCCGCCCTTTTTTTCCTATTTTTACCTGTGAACCAACACTATCAGGATATGAAACAGGAAGAAAATAAGCAAGTGAAGAAAACAGCGCCAAGGCCTGAAAGGACCGTTTTACAAACTCGTATCATCGATGATGTTTTTACTGATGCTGTCGACAGCGTAAAACCCCGCTTCGAGGTCGATATTGATGCCTACGTAAACCGGCTTTGGGAGGCCAACACCGACATTTACCAGTTGCTGAAAAAGGCTCCCTCGCTCGATGCTGCCCGCGACCAGCTTTACACTTACCTCGAAAAAGCCGAAAGAAAAATATTTGAAGTTAACAACGACCTTCATATCCTGGAGAAGTCTACTGTTAGAGAAGCCATTAGGGTATTTAAGAGCATTATTGGCCCCGTAAACGAATACAGGACTGGCGTTTCGGCACTCAATTTCCTTCTGAAACTGGCCCAGGGGCAGGTAGAAGAAGTCAAGCTTGAAGTTTCACCGGGATTCCTTATGGAATTCATCAACCTTTTCCGTGGTGTGGATGGGCGGTCTAACATCTATTTCGAATCGAAGCAGGCCAAGAAAGGTATTCCAGACTTTCTGCAAATGGAAGGCCGCCAGGCCTCCGAGGCCCGTGCAGAAATCCTCAATGAGCTTTCATCCAACATGAAGAAATACCTGCGCAAGTATCCCAGCGGCATGGAGGAAGAAGTAATTACCTGGCGCAAAGCCAACCAGAAACGCATCATGAAATATTTCGGCGCCACTGAAAAAGACTGGAACGACTACCAGTGGCACCTTAAGCATGTGATTAAAGATGCTCAGCCCTTGTTCGACCTAATTGAACTTACCGAAGAACAGCGTCAGGCCGTTTCACTGGCTTCAAAAAACAAGGTGCCTTTTGGCATTACACCTTACTACCTTAGCCTGATGGATAATAAACTGAACATTGGCTACGACCATGCCATTCGTGCCCAGGTAATTCCGCCTCTTGACTATGTGGAGAAGATGGTCGAAAACCGTGAAAACCGGGGGCTGCAGTTCGACTTTATGGGTGAGCACGACACCTCGCCGGTCGATTTGGTTACGCGCCGCTACCCCGGCATTGCCATCCTGAAACCTTACAACACCTGCGCACAAATTTGCGTTTACTGCCAGCGCAACTGGGAAATAGACCAGGTACTCGACCCCAAGGCTCTTGCCAAGCGTGAGCAGATTAACAGGGCCCTGGAGTGGATGGACGAAAACCCGGCTGTTGGCGATGTGCTCATTACCGGTGGCGACCCCCTGGTGATGCGCGACGAGGTGCTTAAGGGCATACTGGAAGAAGTAACTGCCAAAAAGCATGTATACCGCATTCGTATTGGCTCGCGCACGCCTGTTGTGCTGCCCCAGCGCCTCACCCAGAAAACCATCGACCTGCTGGCTTCTTTCCAGGAGTTTGGTAAACGACAGGTCAGCATCATCACCCATTTCGAACACTCTTACGAAATCACACCCGAAGCCATGAGGGCCATTGAGCGCATTCGCAAAGCCGGCATGATGGTGTATAACCAGGAGGTGTTTACCGTGGAGAACTCCCGCCGCTTTGAATCAGTAAAACTGCGTCTCGACCTTAAGAGCATTGGCGTGGACCCCTATTACACTTTTAATATGAAAGGCAAGGAAGAAACCCGCAAATACATGGTGCCCATTGCCCGCATTCTGCAGGAAAGAAAAGAAGAAGCCCGTTTGCTTCCTGGTCTCGACCGCACCGATGAACCGGTTTTCAACGTACCCAAACTGGGAAAAAACCAGCTCATGGCTTGGCAGGACCACCGCCTGGTTATGATACTGCCCAACGGCGCCAGGGTGTACGAATTCCACCCCTGGGAAAAGAACATTCAGCCCATTCCGCCCTATAATTACGTAGATGTGCCCATTTACGACTACCTGGAGGAACTGGCCGCAAGGGGCGAAAATATCAGGGATTACCGCAACATCTGGTTCTACTATTGATGTTGAAACAAGCGATTAACAGCTTAAAAATAAATAGTCCGGCAGGCTCATGCCGGACTGTTTTTTTTTGTTATGTTTGCCCTTAAAATTTTACTAACTGCTATTAGCGCAAAATTCTGAAACATGAGTGTATTGATCGGTATCAGGCATGAGGATAAATATAAAATGGAACGCAGGGTAGCCATTACGCCCCGGCATATTGAAAAACTTATTAAACACCATAAGCTCGATTTTGCAGTACAAAGCTCACCCAAGCGCATCTTTTCCGACGAGGAGTTTGTTAAGGCCGGCGCCAGCGTGGAGAATGACCTTAAAAAATGCAATGTAATTTTCGGGGTAAAGGAAATTCCTGAAAGCTTCTTCGAACCCGAAAAAACCTATGTTTTCTTTAGCCATGTGATAAAAGGCCAGCCTTACAATATGCCCATGCTAAAAAAAATGATGGAGCTTGGCTGCAACCTAATTGATTACGAGCGCATTGTCGATGACCAGAACAAGCGTTTGATTTTCTTTGGCAAGTTTGCCGGTCTGGCCGGAATGATCAATTCCCTCTGGAGCGTCGGGCAAAGGTTAAAGGAAAATGGCTACAACGAAAATCCCTTTCTGAAAATAAAGCAGGCCCATCATTACCATTCGCTTGAAGAAGCCAAACAGGAAATTTCAGAAGTTGGACAGCAGATTGCCGAACAAGGCTTGCCAAAAGAATTATTGCCCTTTACCATAGGGTTTACCGGCTATGGTAATGTTTCCATTGGCGCACAGGAAATCGCCAACCTTTTACCATCAAAGGAAATATCGCCCGAAAAACTGCTGGAACTTAAAAATCGCGGTGAAGTGGTCTCCAATGTGATTTACAAGGTCATTTTTAAGGAAAAACACCTCTCGAAGCGCAAGGATGGAAGTGCATTCGATCTTCAGGACTATTACCAGCACCCCGAAAAGTACGAGAACGATTTTGAGCAGTATATCCCCCATCTTTCGGTGTTGATGAACTGCATGTACTGGGATGCCCGTTATCCGCGTATTGTTACCAAAGATTACCTGGAGCAAGCATACAAAACCGGGCGACCCAAAATGCTGGTTATTGGTGATGTGACCTGCGACCCCGATGGCTCCATTGAATTCACCCACAAGGGAACTGAAATTGAAGACCCTGTTTTTGTTTATAATCCTTTTACAAGGAAGCCCACCATGGGCTTTAAGGGTGAAGGTATGCTGGTTATGGCTGTGGACATACTTCCCAGCGAGTTACCCCGGGATTCGTCCGAGGCATTTGCCGATGCACTCTTTAATTTTATCAAGCCCATAGCTCATGCCGATTACGATCTGCCTTTCGAAGATATTGACCTGCCCAGGGCCATCAAAAAAGCCCTGATACTTCATAAAGGACAGCTTACACCCGATTACAAATACATTGAACAATATCTGAAATAATCACACATCGTCCAAACCATTAAAATACCTTTTTGTATGAAGAAAGTTTTGATTCTTGGCGCCGGAATGGTAGTAAAACCTATCGTAACCTACCTGCTCGACAAGGGCTATTTGGTTACCGTAGCAACCCGCACACGCTCAAAAGCCGAAGACATGATCCATGGCCACCAGAATGGTACGGCTGTGGCATGGACTGTTGACAATACTGAGGCCCTCGATGAAATGATTACCTCGCATGACCTGACCGTGAGCCTCTTACCATGGATCCACCACATTATGGTGGCCAAACATTGCATAAAGCACAAAAAAAACATGGTTACCACCTCCTACGTGAAGCCTGAGATGAAAGCGCTTGACCAGGAAGCCAAAGATGCGGGCATCATTATTCTGAATGAACTTGGCCTCGACCCGGGTATTGACCATATGGGTGCCATGCGCATTATCGACCACGTGCATAACCATGGCGGAAAGGTGGAAGAATTTTACAGCATTTGCGGAGCTTTGCCAGCCCCCGAAGCGGCTACAAACCCATTTAAGTACAAATTCTCGTGGAGCCCCAAAGGGGTGGTAATGGCCGGCAACAACGATGGCAACTACCTGCGCCACGGGAAAGTGCATTACATCCCTACCCAGGATCTTTTCAAAAATCCACTTTCGGTCGATTTTCCCGGGGTAGGTAAACTTGAAATCTATCCCAACCGCGACAGCATGCCATATGTCGAACTTTACGGAATTCCGGAAACAAAGACCATGATGCGCGGCACTTTCCGCTATCCGGGCTGGTGCGAGAGCCTCGATGCCATGAAGGCCCTGAAGCTTATCAGCAGCGACAATTACGATTTTACCGGGAAAACCTATGCCGACATGGTGGCCATGCTCATTGGGGAAGCCGATGCCAGCAACATCAGGGAAAAAGTGGCCAGATTTCTTGGACTGCCGGCTGATGCCTACGCATTGGACGCACTGGAATGGCTGGGCTTATTCAGTAATGAGAATATGAACCGGCAAAACGACATCCCTTTTGAAATTACTTCAGACCTGATGATTGCCAAAATGGAACTGGGCCGTGAGGAGCGCGACATGGTAGCCATGCAGCATGTGTTCCTGGCATCCTATCCCAATGGAAAACGCGAGGTAATAAAATCATCCATGCTCGACTTCGGCACCCTGGCCACCGACACGGCTGTGGCCCGCACCGTGGCACTGCCCGCTGCTGTGGGCGTGGAAATGATCCTCAACAACGAAATCGAAGTAAAAGGAGTTCATATACCGGTTATCCCGGCCATTTATAATCCTATTCTCGATGCACTTGAAAAAATGAATATCCGCATGGTGGAAGAATTTGGCCTGCCCGAATCCGACATTATTCAGTAAAAACAATCAGATAAATTTGTAAACGCCTCAAAATATGAGGCGTTTTTTTAAATTAAAAGCTAAATCGTTTTAGCAAATGTTTATTTTTGCAAAGTAACATTGGGTATTCTCGAAAAAAACCACTAATGGACTTTTCAAATGATAAACGCGTAGTTCTGACCCTTGACGGCGGAGGAACCAATTTTGTATTCTCGGCCATTCAGGGCAACCGCGAGATTGTAAAACCATTAACCTATCCATCAAACGGGCACGATCTGCCGCTTTGCCTCGAAACCATTATTAACGGCTTTCGAGAAATCAGCCAGCAACTCGACACCAAACCCGAGGCCATCAGTTTTGCCTTTCCCGGACCCACCGATTACCCCAACGGCATCATTGGCGATCTCGAAAATCTTCCGGCTTTCAGGGGTGGTGTAGCTTTGGGGCCAATGCTCGAAGAGGTTTTCCAGGTGCCTGTTTTTATAAACAACGACGGTGACCTTTTCGCCTATGGTGAAGCCATTTCGGGTTTTCTGCCCATGGTTAACCAGATGCTTCGTAAGGCAGGCAGCACCCGCCAATACAAAAACCTGATCGGCATAACCCTGGGAACCGGATTTGGCGCCGGACTGGTGCGCAACAAAGAGCTGATTCTTGGTGACAATGGTGCGGCAGGCGAAATCTGGGTGGTACGCAGCAAACTCCACCCCCACTCTTTTTCTGAGGAGTGCGTAAGCATCAGGGCGGTAAAACGTGTGTATGGCGAGCATTGCCCCGATTGCGCTGCCCAGGAACTCACACCAAAAGATATTTTCGAAATTGCCAGCGGCCAACGCACGGGCCATCAGAATGCAGCCCGCGAGGCTTTCAGGCAACTGGGCGAATCCATTGGCGAAGCACTTGCCAGCGCCCTGACACTTTTTGATGGCTTGGTGGTAATTGGAGGTGGACTGGCCAACGCATGGCCATTGTTTTTGCCCGAAACCATCAGAGAACTCAACGGCACCATCGAAAAACTCGACGGTCGCAAGATTGGCAGATTGGAAATCAGCGCCTTTAACCTTGAAGACCAGAACGAAACACAGCAGTTCATTGCCGGAAAGGTGAGCCGCATAAAGGTTCCCTTTTCAGAAAAAACCATTCTTTACGATGCCATGAAAAGGACCGGCATAGGAATAAGCAAGCTGGGTACCAGCAAAGCAGTAGCCGTTGGAGCCTACGCTTTTGCCCTGAATGAGGTTGATAAAAACCAGGCAAAGTAAATATAATCAGGCATTTCCTAAAGAAAGGAATCACGGTTACCTCAGGATTCTACTCTGAGAAACTTTATTTGTTTCCTTGCTAATTTTAGAAACAGGTATGTTAGAAGGCTAAGTAGAAAGGCCACCAACCAGAAGTCAAATTTCAGGGTAATCACAGCCATGCCAAGCCACATAAAAAAATTACCCAGGTAAAGCGGATGTCTTACCACTGAATAGACACCTGTGGTGTTAAGCTCGTCGGCAAGCTGTCCGGATGTATTGCGTCCCGAGGTGTTTTTAGGCGTGTGTCCCACAATATAAATGCGGATTCCAAAACCCAGAAGACAAAAAAAGAGGCAAATAACCATACAAAGTTATGCAGAGATACTAAAAAAAATACCTGGCAACCAATAAAGGAAAGAAAATTCATTTTTCCTGATCTATTATTTACCAAATCCTTGCCCAGCAGCAAAAAAAATAGTGAACAAATAACTTTGCACAGCGTTGAAATTTGCATTAATATATTTCGCACATAAATTGAATTCTCTTCCCGAATCCGGGAGAATGTTTAATATAAAACAAATAAATATTGTTATGGAAAACCTTGGAATTGACAGCGACAGCATTGGTGGCTTACTGAATTTTTTTTCAGAGTTTGCAGTAACTTACGGGCTGCGTCTTATCGGGGCTATAGTTGCTCTTATCATTGGTTTTTGGCTGATAAAGAAATTCAACAGGGCCCTTAAAAATCTTTTCGAGAAACGCGAAGTAGAGCCCTCACTTTCGTCTTTTCTGTTATCGCTAATCAGCATAATGCTTAAGATACTGGTGGTAATTAGTATTTTAGGGATGATAGGCATTCAGATGACCTCCTTTATTGCCATTCTGGGTGCCGCTGGTCTGGCCATTGGTCTGGCCTTATCGGGCACATTACAAAATTTTGCAGGCGGCGTCATTTTGTTGTTGCTGAAACCGTTTAAAGTGGGCGATTTTATTGAAGCCCAGGGTTACTTGGGTACGGTTTCAGAAATTCAGATTTTTAATACCATACTCAAAACCCCCGACAATAAGCTCATTATTATTCCCAACGGACCCCTTGCAACCAATTCACTTACCAATTTTTCGGCTATGCCCACCCGCAGGGTCGACTGGAAATTTGGCATTGCTTACGGCGACAGTTTTCCAAAGGCCAAATCGGTATTGGAGCAGTTGCTCAAAAACGACAGCCGCGTAATGGAGGATCCTGCTCCATTTATTGTGCTTTCTTCGCTCAGCGACAGCAGTGTCGACATTACCGTGCGTGCATGGGTCAATTCGGGCGATTACTGGCCGGTGTTTTTCGAAATGCAGGAAAAAGTATATGACACCTTCGCCAAAGAGGGCATAAATATTCCGTTCCCTCAAATGGATGTGCATCTGCACCAGCAGAAATAAACCGTTTTCTTTGCAAAAATAAAAAAACCCCTTTCACGCCAAAACCTGGCAAGGAAGGGGGTTCTTTTTTTTCAGTATTCCAACGATGGCTACATGATCATGCCTTCCATCGATTTCTTGAGTTCGCGTGCATGACCCAGGAACTCATCAACACTCATTTCGCGAAGATAAATAAGCCCGTGCGTAGCCCTGATCTTGGGATGCGGGTTCAGGTAAAAATAATTTTTCCCAAGCAGCAACTGTATGTCCTTGAGCTGTTCTACCCATATTTTCTGGGCAAGATCGCTGAATTTCCCATTAAGTTCGTAACTGGGGAAAGAGGCATCGACCTGGCTGACGTAGCAATGGGTGAATGCCTCGCTCATGGCAGCCATGGCATTGAGCGACACAGGAAATATTACATTGGCTTCGGCAGGGTGAAAGCGGTACCACACGTTGCGGTAGCCCCAAATGCGCAACTTGCTCAGGTCGGCCTCCTTCTTCCACAAACGCAGGGCCTCGGCGGTAGCCTGCAGCACCTTGTAGTGTGTATCGGGGCCGCTGCCTTCGGGGTCGAAAGTTAGGCTGAGCACGGTAGGTTTCAGCTCGCGAAGCATTTCGAGAATGGGCAGCACATCACGCTCCTGTTCGGGTTGCTCGGTGAAAATATCGCCCTGGTAGAAGCCCAGGCGCAAATGGCGCACATTCTTTACCTGCAAGCCATAGTGAGCCCAAACCAGCTCCTCCTCAAACTCGCGGATCATGCCTTTTATCTGCTGAATTTTAGGTGGGTTTTTCTCCCCATCATAACTTTTTCTTAAAACAGTGAGTACTTCATTAATCACATCCCTGAGTTGATCGGTACTTTTTACATTGTAAACCTGCACCAACGCACGCACCAGTCGGTGGCAAACGCCCCTGCGCCGCTCGTGATGCTCGCCGGCTGCCACCTTGTTCAGGTAATGGTAAACGTCCTTGTCACTCTTTAACTTATATCCAAC
>JAHYJD010000047.1 GCA_019429365.1 Bacteroidales bacterium
CCAACGCACGCACCAGTCGGTGGCAAACGCCCCTGCGCCGCTCGTGATGCTCGCCGGCTGCCACCTTGTTCAGGTAATGGTAAACGTCCTTGTCACTCTTTAACTTATATCCAACCTCATAAAAATCGGGATAGTTCACCATTTGAATCTGTCCCTCATCGAGAAACTTCTTGGTTTCCACCAGCAGGTCAGTAACAAAACCATTGGTCACGGCAGTAAAGCCAGAAGTAAGCACCGCAAAATGAAATTCATTGGAATGCACCCTGATATGGTTGGCAATGTAAGGAAGTATGCCCAGCATAATGTCGTCGTGGTGTGGGCCGGTGTGCAGAAATACCTCATTTTCTTCCTTCCGCATGCCTTTCTCCATTTTTTCAATGATGCTACGGGTAACTGAGTCGAGCACCTTTTCACTATTTCCGGCATCGGGTATGAGCCTTGCATGGCGATCATTTTTCATATCGTCGGGAATTAAATGGTGCCCGTACTTATCCAGTTTCTTGCAGAGTTCTATTACAGACCTTTCGGTTTTGTCGTGGGTCCAGTCGCCGGTTCTGTAAAAGCGGTCAACTGAATCTTCCAGTCTTATGCCAGCCCCTTTGGTAATATAAAAACGGCCGTTTTTCAACTTTTGCAATACAGTTGCAGGGAAAATGTTTACCATGTCGCTTTCGAGCGACTGCTTCACCATTTGGGCCTTGGCCTCGCCAGCCGCAATAATAATGGCTGTGGCATCGGGGTTATAGGTAATGGTTTCCAGGCCAATGGTGATGACCAGCCGGTTGGCAGAAACCTCTATGCCGCCAAGGTCGGAGGCAGCCACCGCCTGGGTTTCGAAATTGGTGGCCGTTAGCCTGGTAGTTGAAAAAATGTCAGAGCCGCGGGTATTAAATGCAATGTGCCCATCAGGGCCAATACCACCCAGGAAAAACCCAATACCGCCTTTTTCGCGAATGCGGGCTTCGTAGTTGCTGCACCAGTCGTCGATAAGGAAGATGGAATCCTGCTGCACCTGCTCGGCAGATGAGCGACATTCGCGGTAACGCAATGAGAGATCAATCTTGTAATCAGGAAAAACCTCTGAAAAGTGGCGGTCCCCGGCAAGTTTAATCTCGTCGCAGTTGATCAGAAGAGCTTTTTGGGGGTCGAGGCCAAAACCCTTTATGTAATAGTTCATTACATAATGATAAAAACTGTTGGCTTGCTTTGAAGGAATGGGGTAAAATTCGTCGATCTGAACAAATTTAAGACCACTCAGTTCGGGACGCTTCGATGCTTTCAGGCCATAATGATCCCTTAGTGCCGCACCCTCCTTTTTGTCCCAATGGTTCAACAGGTATTCCGTCCAGCGAATAAAAAATTCAGGCGTTTTTCCTGTTGGCAGGCTTATCAACCCATCGGGGTTTTCGCTGGCCCACTCCAAAAAGCGCAGGGCGGTGATCAGACCCAATTTGGGGAAATTATCAACCACCACATAGGGAATCTTTGACGAAATCTCACTTACACCCGATTGCTCAATAAAGGCTTTCTCCACATTAGTAAAGCCTGGCTGCTCCCAAAGGTTCAGCCCTTTATCTCTTCTGTTTTGCATTGGAAAAAAGTTTTTCAGTTTATTTAATCCCTCACAATCGGTAATAGAAATCCTGCTTACTCCTTTCGATATTCAGCAAAAATCCTTATCCGATTACTAATACAAATATACAGAAAGAGCGCTTAGTAAATCGTTTTAGGAAGTAAGAATTTGTGTTTTAAGGTTGTGTTATTACAAATGTGGGTTTTTAAAAAATAAAAGCCAAAGCTTCTTTGGTGAATTTTTTTTGATAAAAAATTGCACTGCGTTTTCGTACATTTGCCTCAAATTTAAGGTTATGGCTTTATCGGGATACGGAAAATGGCTACTGGGCGGACTGGGCTGGGCTCTTGGCGGACCCATTGCCGGCGTTTTGGGATTTGTGATCGGATCGGCCTTCGATGGCATGGATTCGGGCGCTTATGAATACAAAGGCACCACACCTGGCGACTTTCGGGTTAGCCTGCTGATATTGGCCGCAGCGGTAATGAAAGCCGATGGCAGGCAAATGAAATCTGAACTTGATTTTGTCAAAGCCTTTTTCCTGCAAAATTTTGGCGAAGAAACAACCAAACGCTATATGGTCGTATTTCGTGATGTACTCAAGCAGGAAATCCCCCTTGAGTCGGTTTGCCAGCAGATCAGGACCAACATGGACCTGCACAGCCGCCTGCAGCTCCTGCATTTTCTTTTTGGCATTTCGGCCGCCGACGGGCAGTTTCACCCCAGGGAGGTTGAAACCATTCAGGCTATTTCCGTATATCTGGGAATTAACCAATACGACTTCATTTCCATAAAAAATATGTTTGTGAAAGACACAAACAGTGCCTACCGCATACTGGAGGTGGAGCCCGATGCTTCGGAGGAAGAAATCAAAAAAGCTTTCAGGGCCATGGCACTCAAATACCACCCCGACAGGGTAAGCCACCTGGGCGAAGAGTTCCGCAAAGCTGCCGAAGAGAAATTCCAGCAGGTGAACGAGGCCTACAACACCATAAAAAAACAAAGGGGGTTTAATTAACACCTTTACCGTCATTCCGTCTGAATCGGCAAAATTACGTAAGCTATGCGCAGATTTTTATTCGTTAAAAATTTCTGCCCCGCTCACAATTTCCACAATTTCGCGGGTGATTTGGGCCTGCCGAACCTTGTTGTAAGTTAACGTAAGATTTTTGAGCAGTTCGGTGGCGTTGTCGGTGGCTTTCTGCATGGCCGTCATGCGCGCACCGTTTTCTGAGGCGGAAGCATCGAGCAAGATGCGGAAGATATTGAACTGTATAAACTTCGGAATCATAGTTTCGGCCACTTCCTTGCGCGAAGGTTCGAGGATAAGGGCAGGCTCTTCAACATTAAATTTTGTAGGCACTTCAGGCAGTTTTTCTTTGGTCAGCACCGCTGGGACAGGCAAAAACTGCTCCACCAAAAGCTCATGAATAACCGCATTTTTAAAGCGGTTGTATACCACATCGATGCGATCGAAGGTTTTTTCTGAGAACAGGTTCATGAAGTGGTTGGCAAGGGCAGAGCTATCGGCATAATTTACCCCATCGATCACCTCATGGTTGGTTTCAAAAATCTGAAATTCCCTGCTTTTAAAATAATCTTCTGCCCTGCGGCCAATCAAAAAAAGTTGCACCTCAAAGCCCTTTTGCTCCAGGTTACTAATATGATCAATAGTTTTCTTTATCACCAATGCATTGTAGGTGCCGCAAAGTCCTTTGTTGGAGGCAATGGCCAACAGCAGTACTTTTTTGCCTTCCCCGGCAAGGGTAAAAAGACTTTTTTCTTCGGGTTGCAGTTCTTTGTTCAGGTTTTCGATCATCTGCATAAGACTGCCTGCATATTGCCTGAGCCCCGTGATACCTCGCTGGGCTTTGAGCAATTTGGAGGAAGCCACCATTTTCATGGCGCTGGTAATTTGCCGCGTCGATTTTATAGATGCTATGCGGGTTCTGACTTCCTTCAGGCTGGCCATAATTCCAAAAATTTATTGTGCCACGGGCAGGCTTTTTTTCACATGATCAACGGCTTGCAAAACGACCTGCTCTATTTCCTGGGGCAGATCATGGCTGCCTGCCGGAAACTTAACTGTAATAAGGCTCTCGAGGGTGTCGCGGTGATTTTTGCGCATGTATTCAAGAAATTCTGTTTCGAAGGTGTGTATCAGATCAACCGGCACATCCATCAGCAGACCTTTAACCCCGCAATAAATGATGGCGATCTGCTCTTCCACAAGCAAGGGAGAAAACTGGCCCTGTTTAAGTATCTCCACGTTGCGGGCACCTTTTTCGATAATGCCCCGGGTGTTGGCATCGAGGTCGGAGCCAAACTTGGAGAAAGCTTCCAGCTCGCGATACTGTGCCTGGTCAATTTTAAGGTTTCCTGCAATTTTTTTCATGGCAGTAATCTGGGCGTTGCCCCCTACCCTGCTCACAGAAATACCAACGTTGATGGCAGGCCGCACACCGGCATTGAAAAGGTTGGATTCGAGGAATATCTGTCCGTCGGTGATAGAGATCACATTGGTAGGAATATAGGCAGAAACGTCGCCTGCCTGTGTTTCGATAATGGGTAGTGCAGTAAGTGAGCCTCCTCCTTTTACCATATGCCGTATAGTTTCAGGTATGTCGTTCATTTGGCGGGCAATCTCATCGGAAGAGATGATCCTTGCGGCTCTTTCGAGCAGCCTGGAGTGCAGGTAAAACACATCGCCAGGATAGGCCTCACGACCGGGTGGGCGGCGAAGCAATAGCGACACTTCGCGGTACGACACTGCTTGCTTCGACAGGTCGTCGAAAACTACCAGAGCAGAGCGGCCTGTGTCGCGGAAAAACTCGCCCACAGCGGCTCCGGCAAAGGGAGCAAAAAACTGCATGGCCGCCGGGTCGCTGGCAGTGGCCGAGATCACTACCGTATAATCCATGGCACCATAGCGGTGCAAAGAGTTGACGATATTGGCCACGGTTGAACCTTTCTGGCCCACCGCCACATAAATACAATATACCGGCTCACCTTTTTCAAACCATTTTCTTTGATTGATAATGGTATCGATGGCGATGGCCGTTTTTCCTGTCTGCCGGTCGCCAATGATCAACTCACGTTGCCCGCGGCCGATGGGAATCATTGCATCGATGGCCTTGATCCCCGACTGAAGGGGCTGGTTTACCGGCTGCCTGAAAATAACGCCGGGAGCCTTGCGCTCCAGCGGCATCTCGAAAAGGGTGCCCTGTATGGGTCCAATGCCATCAATAGGCTGGCCAAGGGTGTTAATAACACGCCCGATAAGGCCTTCACCAACTTGTATGGAAACCATATGGCCGGTACGCTTCACCACATCGCCTTCCTTCACATTGCCTGCCTCGCCAAGCAAAACAATACCCACATTATCCTCTTCCAGGTTGAGCACAACGCCGTTGAGCCCGTCATCGTTCAGGGTCACCAACTCGCCCGCCTGCACATTGGTAAGACCATATATGCGGGCAATGCCGTCGCCGATCTGCAAAATGGTACCGGTTTCTTCCAAATCGTTATCGGCCCGGAAGCCCGACATTTCCTGTCGAAGAATGGCAGATATTTCTGCAGGTTTAATTTCAGGCATGGTAAAATATCTTTACGCAGTTTTTCATTACACTTTCAAATGTTTCCTCAAGTCAGACAGCTTTCGCCTGATGCTGGCATCATAGCGACGATCGCCCAGGTCGATAATAAAGCCGCCAATAATTTCAGGATTGACCTTTTCCTGAAAATCAATGGTTTTGCTTGTAAACCGGCGTGCCACGGCAAGTACTTTTTCGCGCATGGGTTCGTCGATGGCAAAAGCGGTAGTAACCCTTACCGGCTCTATGTTGAGATACTCCTTGTACACATTAATAAATTGCCTGGAAATACCATCGAGCAGCGCGGCGCGGCGCTTGCGGGCAATAATCAGCATATATTTCAAAATGAGCGGATGTACCTTTTCGCCGAAGAGATGCTTCAGAATATTCTGTTTTTTCCCTTCGCGGATTATGGGGCTTTTCAGCACAATTTTCAACTCCTTCTCAAAGGAGAAAGCCTGGCTGACCAGCTTCATGTCTTGATAAGCCTCCTCAAGGATGTTGTTCTCTATGGCCAGAGAAAGCAGCGCCTTGGCGTACCTTTTCGAAACCCTGAGGTTTTTGCTTAGCATAATCGTTTATAAATCAGTTTTTTAATTCAAAATAACTTTGTCGAGCAGCTGGTTCACCAGGTCGGCGCTGGCCTTTTTGTTTTTCAGCTCCCCTTCCAGCACCTTCTCGGCCATATCGATGGAAAGCAGTGCTATCTGCCCTCGGATTTCGTTGATTACCGATTTGCGCTGCGCTTCCACAGCCCTTTTGGCATCTTCCATCATCTGGGTCACATCGGCACTGGCTTTTTGCCGGGCCAAACGGATAATGTCGTCGGCTTCGTTGCGAGCCTGGGCAAGCAGTTCCAGCCTCAGCTTTTCGGCCTCCTTGAGTTTGGTCTCCTTCACCATTTCAAGCGCAGCCAGTTCGCGCTGAATATGCTGGGCATCGCGCAGCGACTTACTGATATACATTTCCCTTTCGCGAATGGTATTCAGAATGGGCCGCCAGGCATACTTGCGCAATACCAGCAACACAATGCCAAAGGCAAGGGTCATCCAGAATATCAGGCCTAGGCCCGGAGATACAAGTTCCATATCAGTAACTTTGAAATAAAACACCAACCAAGACAGGCATCCCCGAAAGGGGTAGCCACATCAGGGCATTCAGTGCAAAAGCTTAAAAAGCAATCAGTTACAGTACTTAAACAAACAACACCAGCAGACAAACCACGATGGCAAAAAAGGTAACACCTTCTACCAGGGCGGCCGACACAATCATTGACGAGCGAATGTCGTTACCTGCTTCGGGCTGCCGTGCAATTGACTCGAGAGCCGCCTTTCCGATTTTTCCGATGCCCCAGGAGGCCGCAAATACAGCAATAGCCGCAGCAAAGCCGGCGCCCATTTTCATCCACTGAGCCGCAACTTCTACGCTGGCTTCCAACAATACAAACAATGGTGACATACTTTTCTGTTTTTAGTGAAAAATTAATATTGGGTTAGAATCTCAATTCATTTATTTTTTTAATGATGGTGTTCCTCGGGTACTGCCATGCCAAAAAACAGGGCGCTGAACAGGGTAAATACATAAGCCTGGAGGAATGCTACCAGCAATTCAATAAAGTTCATAAACACCAGAAAAACCAGCGAAAGGGGCGAAATAACAAAGCCCATAACAGAGGCCACGCTTCCGAGCACAAAAATGAGGCTCACGAACCCCAGGATGATCATGTGCCCGGCGGTAATATTGGCAAACAGCCTCACCATGAGCACGAAGGGTTTAATGAATACGCCCACAATTTCAATAATGGGCATGAGCGGAAGGGGCAGTTTAAGCCACACCGGTACACCGGGGGTGTTAAAAATGTGCGTCCAATAACCTTTGGTGGAAAACAACTGGGTAGTAAAAAAAGTAAACAGGGCCAGCACAAGTGTTACACTAATGTTACCGGTAACGTTTGCCCCACCCGGAAAGAAAGGCACCAACCCCAGCAGATTATTAAAAAAGATAAAGAAAAACAGGGTAAGCAAGTAGGGCAGGAAACGCTGATGGTGCTTCTCGCCGATGGCCGACAGGGCAATTTCGTCGCGAACAAAAAGAATGATAGGTTCAAGAAACGATTGCAGCCCGCGTGGCACCTCCTGGCTGCCACCCCGTTGGTAGCGGCGGCCCACGCTGATAAAGATTACGCAAATCAAAAAGCCACTTATAAAAACCGAAAAAACGTTTTTTGTAATCGATAAATCCAGAAGGAAAGAAGCCTGGGGATCGGGTGTGAGCTCCTCGTCGAGCACCTTGACTATGCGGCCCTTTTTTGGGCCTTCACGGGCAATGCCAAAACCCTTGTAAGCAATGTGTCCATGATGAAAACGGGAGCTAAGAAAAAAATAGAACCTGCCTTCGTACATCAGAAGTACCGGCAAAGGGATGGATACAGGAGTGCTGCCTATGTCCATAATATGCCAATCGTAACTATCGAGAATGTGACCGATGATTACATCGCCGGCATTGAATTTGCCGTCCTCATCATGTCCACCTCCGGCAGCCGAGGCATTCGTTGCCGAAAGCATGAGCACGCCAGAAAAAACCAAAACAATGATTTTTCTGAAACACCTGAAAATCAACGACTCACCGCAGCGCAGCAACATGATTGGTTGGTTGTTTAAAGCGTGCAATTTATAAAGAAAAACCTTTCAAAAACAGGGGTTGGCAAGGATTTTTATAATAAAAACCATCAGTTTTTACGTGGGTGTAAATCACGGTATAAATAACTGATTTCAAACACCGTAAACAAGAAGTAAAAAACAAAAAAGCTTATTATAAAACGAACGGCATCGTTTGGAAACAGGAGTGAATAGGCGATGAGCACTGCCAGGTAAAGCAAAAAACGAAACACACTTATAGCCAGAAAGGTCTGCGTAAATTTACGGTCGTCCTTACTGGATACATGCTGAAGTATGAGCTTGGAAAAAAATAGGATTACAAAATAAAACAGCGGAATAAATAAAAGCACCGAACTTACCATATGGGCCGGTGCCAGCCATTTAAAAAAGACCGAGGCGATCATGGCCAGCAAAGTAATCACACCCAGAAAAAGAACAAAGCGTTTGAGCGCCTCCATTTCAGACGGTTTTATCAAAGAGAAATCTTCCTGTATTAAGGCAGGATTTGCTAAAGGTCAAGTTTCCCTTCTTTCTTCAGTTCGGGCTTTCCGGCCAGCCCGGGCTGAGGCTTTTCCATAGTGCACGATCCGGTAAAAACTGCACCTGGTTCTATGGCCAGCTTGCTGGTGATAATTTCGCCAAATAGCTTGGCGCTGGCTTTCAGGGTAAGCAGTTCTGCCACTTCAACCCTGGCTTTAATATTTCCCGAGAAATCGGCATTCTGACAGATAATATCGCCTTCTACCTGACCGGTGTTTCCTACCACCACTTTTCCCTTCGATTCAACTGTTCCTATAATGTTACCATCGATGCGGATATCGCCGTTCGAAAAGATTTCCCCTTTTATGGTGGTGCCTGTTCCTACCAGGTTAATGGAAGTGTGATCGGGTTCTGCTTGCTTGGCCATTTTATCGGTATTTTTCTTGTTACTAAACATTGGTGATTTTTAAAGACACAAAATTATACAAAATAAGGTCGTTTTCAAATCTTTATTGATTACCTGGTGTAGAGTGCCCTGAAAAATCGAAGATATTCATCCACATTCTTATCCTGGTAAAAAACAGGATAGTTATCAACAGAGATAATAAAAGAGGTGATAAACTCTGTCTGGAAATTACTCAGACCGGGCGCAGCCACAATGCGCCGGAAATATTGCATACCCACATCCTTGTTGCTGAAATTGGTAACCGTAATGATTTGCCTGCGATCGTCGAGAAAAATATTGCTCATTGTAAGGCGGCTGTCGGGATAATTTTCGGTGTTAAATTCCGTAATAAAGCTGCGCAGCTCCCTGGCTTCCACCTGCCTCACATCAATAATGAAAGCGAAGAAATGAACCGCACTGGCATTATAAGTATATATAGATGAAATATCCTGGGCTACAAGCTCTTCTTCGCCGGACTGTTCATCTTCGGGCAAAAGCAAGGCATGGGTGCCAAGGGAGGCCAGCAGATCAGTCGCCGGCTGGTGTACGGAGGTTCCTTCGAAGTTGCGCACCACATACTCCAGTTCTTGCCTAAACTCGTTGGTTTTGCCGGTACGTCCATAAGCAAGGGCTTTCAGGTAGCTGAACTGCCCGCGCAGACCCAGGTCGATGTCGAGGGTGTCGGCAGTCTCCCAGTTGTCAATAACCCGGTTATAGTTGCCTGCCACGAAAGCTGCATATGATTGCTCATAAAGCTGGTTGGCCATACTTTGGCGCTGGCGCACATTCTGCAGATAGTTGGGATCGCCCAGAATTTGGGCAAAATCGCTGGTGGGGTATTCGGCAAGGAGCCGGTTTTTGTACATTTCTGCCCGGGACATGTCGCCGGTGCTGCGATTCAGATTATACAGAAAATAATAGGCTCTGAGCTTGTTTTCGTTTTCGGGGTAACGCGTAACCAGCGATTCAAAGCTAGAAATGGCGCTGACAGGGTCGTTGAAGCGGTCTTTGAAAATCACACCCATATTGAATAATGCCTGGGCGATGCGATTGTTCGACTCGGCCATTTGCTCAGGAGTGGTTGGAATGTTGCGAAGGTAGTTCGAACGGTCCAGGGCTGAACCTTCCTCCCCTTCTTCGCTCTCTTCTATCCCTTCCTGACCCCCATCGAAGCCAAAAGCAATGGTTTGCTTGTTGCTGATGCGCCAGAGGTCTTCCAGGGGCCTTTCGCCAAAGCGGCTGAGGAACTCGGTGCGCCCAAAGCTCATGGCAGTGGGGTTGTAGAAATACCAGCTGGCATCCTGCACGTCGCCGGGACGACGCTGCTGCTGCATAGCTTGCATGGTGCGCATACGGTCGCGCTCGGCCTCTCGTTCGCGCTGCTCCTGCTCACGCAGTTCAGCAATAATATTGTCGATAATGGCGTTGCGTTCCGCTGGTGGCATGGCTGCCAGGCGCTGCAGCGAGTCTTCACGTTCCACAATTCGTATGTTACGGGCCAGGTCAGAAAGCATCACCTTGCGCTCGCCAATCTTTTCGATACCATCGAAGGTAGCGGGCAGAAAGGTAACCGTGCTGTCATAATAAATACTTGCTTTCAGGTAGTCGGGCCGCTGAAAGAAAATCTCACCCAGCCGCAAAAAAGAAAGACCTTTCTGCATATTGTTTCCTGAGCTGGCTTGGGTCGACTTAATGTAATTATCTATGGCATCCTCTTCCTTGTTTTCGCGCATGGCGAGTTGGGCCAGGGCGTAGTAAATGCGGTCCTGGTATGCCTGGTTCTTGGCATCGCGCAGCATGCTGTTAAGTTCCGACCGTATGAAGTTGCTGTCGCCTGAAGCGGGATCGTAGGCCAAAGCCATGCTGATGCGGGCTTGAAAGGCCATGTCGAAGGTGGGATTCATTTTAAGCACCCGCGCATAGGTACGCTGGGCATTGCCAAAATCGCCTGAATACTGGTAATGCTGGCCCAGGATATAGGTGAGTCGCGTACGCTCACGGTTATTTTTGGTGGCCGCAATGCCCTTTTGAAGGTGCGGTATGGCGGCGGCATACTGCTCCTGGCGGGCAAAGTGGTCGGCGTAAGCCAAGTAAAACAAACGCTTACCCTCGGCACTGAGCAAGCCTTGCTCTACGTCACGCTGCACATTGTCGAGCATCTGCCGGGCAAGGTCATAACGTTCGGTCTGGTTATGCGCCTTGGCAATCCAAACCTTTGAATCGTAGGCGATGTCGGTGTCGTATTGCCGGATTATATATTCGAAAGTGAGATTGGCCAGGTTGTAGTCGCGCTTGAAAAAGTGCGAGCGGGCTATCAGGTAGTAGGAATCGTCGATCCAGCGGTTATGCTCCACTCCGCGAATAAACATAGAATGTCGCCTGATAACCAAGCTGGCTTTCTGATAGGCCACATCCATAAAGTTACTTATACTGCCAGCCTGTGCCACATTGCCATAGCGAAAAATGCTCAGAACATTGTCGTAGTTGTCCTGATGCTGGTCCGACAGTCGCCTCAGGCCATCACGGTAGCTCTCGCGGGCATTGAAGTAGCCATTATACTTGGCGCTGATGGAATGGTAGTTCCGGTTAAGCCAGGTGTTTTTCTGGGTGGAGCAACCAAAAAACAAAAAAACAAAAAGGAGGGCCATAAAAACCCTTCCCTGTGCAGAAGTAAAAAACTTATTTTTCAAATCCAGCGGCCCTGTTTTATTTTCATTAATTATAACTTCCAATCTGCAAATTTATTTTATTTCGGGCATTCTTTAAGGCTTAACAATTTTTAACAGCCAAAAAGGGGCTGCACCAATAAGAGAAAGGGATAAAACCCGTTGAAATTGCGAAATTTGCATTTTGCAATGCCTTCACGCATTTTTATTAATTTTGCACTCTCATTTTGCTGTAACACCTTAGCGCACACATGCCGCACAGAACCGAAAAGAAAAAGAGTTTTTTTCACAAGCTTCACGACAAGTACAGACTGGTTTTGATGAACGACGACACCTTCGAGGAAAAGTTGTCGTTTCGTCTCACACGGTTCAACGTGTTTATCTTTTTCGGTGCAGTGACCATCTTTTTGGTAGTGGCCACCACCTATCTTATAGCCTTTACACCGTTGAGGGAATATATACCCGGCTATGGTGATTTCAACACCCGCAAGGTGCTGCGCGAACTGACTCTCCGTGCCGATTCGCTCGAGACCAGCCTGCGCCAGAAAGACCTTTATATAATGAATATCCGCAATATAGTGGAAGGGCGGGAAATATTGGATCATATCCCCGACAGCCTTGCCGATCTTACCAGCTATGAAATTGAGTCGCTTCCGCGTTCGCGCGAAGACTCCATTTTACGGGCCGAAATGGAAAGCCTGGGAGGATATGCCATTTCTTTGGCTGGTGCCGACATTAACCCTAACAGTAACATCAACCAGTTTTTCTTTTTCCCTCCCATGAAGGGCATTATTACCAACCATTTCGACCCGTTGCGAGGGCATTTCGGTATTGACCTGGTGTCCGACCCAAACGAGGCCATAAAATCGACACTCGACGGAACGGTTATTTTTTCGGGCTGGACGCTTGAAACCGGATACACTATCAGCATTCAGCATTCCATCAACCTGGTTTCGGCCTATAAGCACAACAGCGTATTGCTCAAACAAGCCGGCGACGTGGTGAAAGCCGGGGAAGTAATTGCCATAATCGGCGACTCGGGCATTCTTTCTACCGGGCCCCATCTGCATTTCGAGCTTTGGTTTAACGGCAACCCGGTAAATCCGGTCGATTATATCATTTTCTAATGGACACTTTGCGCAAAAAAGGCCTTGCCATTCTGGGCTCAACCGGCTCCATTGGCCGGCAGGCACTGGAAGTAGTGCGTGCTTACCCCGAACGGTTTGAAGCAGAGGTGCTATCGGCGCAAAACAATGCCCCCCTGCTTATAAAACAAGCCATTGAATTTCAGCCCAATGCGGTAGTCATTGGCAATGAGAGCCTTTATCAAAAAGTCAGGGACGCTTTGGGTTCACATCCCATAAAAGTTTTTGCGGGAAAAAAGGCACTGAACGAAATATCTGCATTCGAAGGCATCGACCTGGTGCTAACGGCCATGGTGGGTGTGGCCGGGCTGGAGCCTACCATAGCCGCCATAAACGCCGGCAAGCAAATTGCCCTGGCCAACAAGGAAACATTGGTGGTTGCAGGTCAATTGGTTACACGCCTGGCACGCGAAAAGGGTGTTAATATTTACCCTGTCGACTCTGAGCATTCGGCCATTTTTCAGTGCCTGGCAGGTGAGTTCCATAATCCCATGGAAAAAATCTACCTCACGGCAAGTGGTGGCCCCTTTCGGGGAAAAAAACGCGACTTCCTGCAAACAGTAAAAAAGGAAGAAGCCCTGAAACATCCAAACTGGGACATGGGCTGCAAAATCACCATCGACTCGGCCACACTAATGAATAAAGGCCTGGAAGTAATTGAAGCCAAATGGCTTTTTGGCCTCCAACCCAATCAGATTAAGGTGATTGTGCACCCGCAGTCGATCATTCACTCGCTGGTGCAGTTTACCGATGGCAGCATGAAAGCCCAGATGGGCCTGCCCGACATGAAACTGCCAATACTATATGCCCTGTCCTATCCCCTCCGGCTGAAAACCGAATTTCCGCGCTTTGACTTTATGGATTTTCCGCAGCTAACCTTCGAAGCACCCGATACCGAAAGTTTTCCGAATCTGGGTCTGGCCTACAAAGCAATGGAAAAAGGCGGCAATATGCCCTGCATTTTAAACGCCGCCAATGAAGTCGCCGTTGCAGCTTTCCTCAAGGACAAGGTGGGCTTCCTGCAGATGTCGGACGTCATTGCCACATGCATGGAAAAAATCAATTACCTGAATGAACCAAACCTTCAGGATTTCCTTAATACTGATGCCGAAACCCGAATTTTGGCCAACGCACTCTTAAATGATCTGAAACAATAATTTCAGAAAACTTCACAGTAAACAGCTTAATACTAATTCAAGATATTAATGGACGTTTTAATTAAGACCCTTCAGTTTTTTCTGAGCCTCTCCGTATTGATCATAATACACGAAATGGGGCATTATTTTGCAGCCCGCGCCTTTAAGGTGCGCGTAGAAAAGTTCTACCTTTTCTTTGATCCCTGGTTTTCCATTTTCAAAATAAAAAGAGGCGAAACAGAATATGGCATGGGCTGGTTGCCTTTGGGTGGCTATGTGAAGATTGCCGGCATGATCGACGAGTCGATGGACCGTGAAGCCATGAAACAGCCTCCCAAAGATTATGAATTTCGGTCAAAGCCTGCCTGGCAGCGCCTCATCATTATGCTGGGCGGAGTCACATTTAACATCTTGCTGGCCATCCTTATTTATGTGGTCATGCTGTTTTCGCATGGTGAAGAATACCTCCCTGCCGAAAACGTAAAATACGGCATTGTGGCCGACTCACTGGCCCTGGACCTTGGTATGCAAACCGGCGACAAAATCATTGAGATCAACGGGCTCAGACCAGTAGATTTTATGGACATTCCCAAAGAGTTTATCATGGGAAATGTAAAAACGGTTACCGTGGAACGCCAAGGCGAGTTTGTCAGACTTGATGTGCCTGACAGCTTTTTCGGAAAGCTTATCAGCACCCGCGGCAGTCGTTTTTTCTCGCTGCGGTACCCCTTTATTGTGGAAGCCTTCCTGCCCAACTCGGCAGCCGAAGAAGCAGGCGTTAGGCCCGGCGACCATGTGGCCGGCATTGGCGGAGTGGAGACCTGGTCGTTCGACGAGTTCAGAACCGAGATAGGAAACTACCGCAACCAGGAAACTGCGCTGATCGTTTATCGCGAAGGAGAAAGGCTGGAAATTCCCATAACCATTCCCGAGTCGGGAGCCATTGGTGCTTACGTGACACCCATCGACCAGCTTTTCGAATTTGAAACCCGCAACTATTCTTTTTTTGCGGCCATTCCGGCTGGTATTACCAAAGCATATACCACCACTGTCGATTATGTGAAGCAGCTGGGACTGCTTTTCAGGCCCGAAGTGAAGGCTACCGAAAGCCTGGGAGGCTTTATTAGCATAGGAAATATTTTCGCCCCCACCTGGAACTGGCTCCATTTCTGGACCATTACCGCCTTCCTTTCGGTAATACTGGCTGTAATGAACGTTTTGCCCATACCAGCGCTCGACGGCGGCCACGTTATGTTCCTGCTCTACGAAGTGGTAACCCGCCGTAAACCCAACGAAAAGTTTATGGAATACGCCCAAATGGTGGGAATGATTCTGCTGCTGGGGCTGATCCTTTTCGTGAACTTTAACGATGTGATGCGATTATTCAGATAGAAGCTTAATTTTCTTGAAAAACAAGTTGCTATGATTCTGTTTAAAGGTTGTGAAATATATGCACCTTCGCCCATGGGCAGCAAGGACGTGCTGATTGCCGGAAAAAGCATTGTGGCCATAGCCGACCGCATAGATATGCCCGAAGAGCTGGTAGTCAGCGTTATTGATGGCAAAGGCCTGCGCATGATCCCTGGACTTATCGATGGCCACGTGCATATTTCCGGGGCTGGTGGCGAAGGCGGACCGGCTTCGAGGACACCAGAGATGCAACTGAGCCACATGCTCGAAGCGGGTGTTACCACCGTAATAGGCTGCCAGGGCACCGATGGCATTACCCGCAACCTGCAAGCGGTGCTCATGAAAGCCAAAGCCCTGCGGCAGGAAGGCGTCAGCGCATGGATATACACTGGTTCTTACCAGGTGCCCACCCCCACCCTGCTGGGCGATGTGGCCAAAGACATTGCCCTGATCGACGAAGTGATTGGAGCCGGTGAAATTGCCATTTCCGACCACCGCTCCTCTTGCCCCACCACCGACGAACTGAAACGCCTGACCTCGCAGGCACGATTGGGGGGGATGCTTGGCGGGAAAGCCGGAATTGTAAACATTCACATGGGCGATGCCAAAAACCCCTTTAAGCCCCTTTTTGAAGTTGTCAGTAACAGTGAACTGAAACTTACCCAGTTTCTGCCCACCCACTGCAACCGCAACGAGTATATTTTTGAAGATGCCAAAACATACGGCAAGACAGGTTACGTAGACCTCACGGCGAGTTCCTGGCCTTATTTTCCGCAATACGAAATAAAACCCTCAAAGGCCATTGCCGAACTGATAAAAGCCGATGTGCCCATTGAACACATCACCATGAGCAGCGATGGATTTGGTTCTCTGCCACAGTTCGATGAACACGGAATACTGCTGCATCTCGAAATGGGCTATCCCCGCTCCATTTTCAACGAGATGCGCGATGCGGTGATACAAGAAAACCTACCCCTGGAAGAAGCGCTCAAAATAGTTACCAGCAACGTGGCCGACATCCTTTGGTTAAAGAACAAAGGCCGCATTGCTGTAGGCAAGGATGCCGATGTGGTGCTGATCGATAAGGATTTCAATATTGTGCACATGACTGCCATGGGCCAGCTAATGGTTAGCGAAGGTAATATGCTGAAAAAAGGAAGCTACGAAAAGTAACAAAAAAAGGATGGGGTATGCGCAGAAAATTCCAGGTACATATATTGGGCTCTTCGGCTGCCACGCCCACTTCACTGCGGCACACCACTTCGCAAGTGCTGGCTTACAATAACAAGTACTTTTTGCTCGACTGCGGCGAAGGCACCCAAATGCAAATGCGGCGCCTGAAGTTGCCCATGATGAAGATCGACCACATTTTCATCAGTCACCTGCATGGCGACCACTACCTTGGCCTGCCCGGCCTGCTTTTTTCGCTGCACCTGCTGGGCCGCAAAAAAGACCTTCATGTGTATGCTCCGGCCGGCATGCAGCAAATTATAGAAGTGCAGTTTACCCTCTCGCAGCTGGTTCCTATGTACAAGGTAACTTTTCACGAACTGACTGCCGGTGGACAGCAGATTTACGAAGATCGCTACCTGACGGTTGAGACCATGGAGATGGAGCACCGCATTCAGGCTTTCGGTTTCTTGATTAAGGAAAAGGAAATGAACCGCAATTTGCGAAAGGAAAGCATCCTGAAGTATAAGATCCCGCGGGAGCAGATGGCTGCCATAAAAGACGGAGCCGACCTGTTAAGGTCAGGCGGAAAAACCATTCCAAACCACGAAATTACTGAGGCTCCGCCCCCGCCCCGCAGCTACGCCTTTTGCAGCGACACTTCCTATACCGAAAAGTTCTTAAACCAAATCAAAGGTGCCGACCTGCTTTATCACGAGGCCACCTTTTTGCACGACAAGGCCGCCATCGCCGCCGAAAAAACCCACTCAACCACCATAGAAGCCGCCACTCTGGCTCAAAAAGCCGGGGTAAAGCAACTGCTGCTGGGGCACTACTCTGCCCGCTACAACGATCTGGAGCTGTTTACTGAAGAGGCAAGGCAAGTCTTTCCAAACACTTTGCTCGCCGAAGAAGGAAAAGTGATTAAAGTAGGCGAAGAATAAGTTACATCTGTATCCCCAATTCATCCAGCCGCAATTTTATCTTGCGCTGAATCCAGGAATCTTGAATATCGCTGAAAAGTTGTTTCAGTAACTCCCCATCATCAATGTTGGCAAGCGCTTTTTGCCGCACTTCGAAGTCAGTATCTTCAAGCATGATCTGCTGCAGCACCCTTACGTCAGAAATACGGGTCACTGCTTGTCCGCGTACGAAATAATCGGGGTCTTCAAAGGCAATGACACGGATTACCTCCGGATCATCGATTTGCTGCACGGCCAAAGCCCGCACATAATAGTCGCTGTCGTGGCGGGCAATCTGAATAAGCACCTCCTGATCGTTGATTTTTTTCAATGCATCAGAACGCACGTAGAAGTCGTTGTTGTTGCGCGCAATATGTGCAAGCAAATCCTGATCGGTAATGGCCTGCACGGCGGCCGATTTTATGTCGCGATCAGTAAGTGCTTCCACCAGGGCTGCAAGTACGTCGTTGTCGGTAATCTTGTTCAACGCGTCCTTGCAAATGTAGTAATCGCCCTGGCTTTTCATGATGATCCCCGAAAGGGTTTTACCATCAGTAATGCCCTTTACGGCAGCCAGACGAACATAGTAGTCTTTGTCCTGGCAGGCGATCTTAACAAGCACCTCCTGATCGGTGATTCTCTCCACGGCAGTTTGCCGCACATAATAATCCGGATCGTTTTGCGCCACGCGAATAAGCAGCTCCTGGTCATCAATCAACTTAACTGCCTCTGCCCTTTTGCTATAATCAGCATCTTGCAAGGCTTGTTCAACCAGTTGCGCAGGTGACAGGTTTTTAGCATTTTCGTGGTTTTGACCAGCTTTTTCCATGGCGTGGCAATGTAATGAAACAAATGACCGCTCTGGATGCTAATTTAAGAAATTTTACGGAAATTTTTAATTTACCAAATCTCACTATATTTGAAAAACTTTCAAGGAAATAAAAAACATTCTCCATGCTGAACCGTGATACACTTAATTTTTACAGGGAATTAAGAAATAACAACCACAAGGAATGGTTCGACCGCAACCGCAAATGGTACGAAGTGGTTAAAAAAGATACCCTGCGCTTTACTGGCGAGCTGCTGGCCAGAATTCAGGCTTTCGACCCTGGCTTAGGGCACCTGCAGCCGAAAGATTGCTTGTTCCGCATCAACCGCGATATACGCTTCTCGGCCGACAAGACGCCTTACAAGACCCACATTGGCATCTTTATGACGCCCGGTGGCCGCAAACTCGATTTTGCGGGCTATTATGTGCATATCGACGAGGAGAGCGGCTCCTTTGCCGGCGGCGGTTGCTATATGCCACAGTCTGATGCACTGAAAAAGATCAGGCGCGAAATTTCGGGCTTTTACGAAGACCTGGAAGAGATATTGAAAAACAAAGGCTTCAAGGCCACCTTTGGTGAGCTTGATCAGGAAAAAGGCGTGGTGCTAAAACGACCGCCCAAGGGCTTCGATGCCGACCACTCCGCCATTGAGTATCTGAAATTTAAAAGCTTTACCGCCACCCGCGAGCTTGAACCCCAACTGCTCACCGACCCCAAAGGCCTGGATGCAGTGGTAAAAATTATGAAAGACCTGAAACCACTGAATGATTTTCTGAACCGGGCGCTTAAAACGGTGGAGTAATTTATGTTTTAACGAACCTATCTATTTGATTATCAGGAATTAAAATCAATTATTTTCTGATTAAAACACTTCTTATTCAAAAAAAATAATTAACTTTCATTGTGTTTTGAAAGGGCGGTTTTTTTATTCCTTAACCCTTCTTTTCTTATTTGAGGGATTTGGAAAACAAAAAGTTGAAATGCCTGCGGCTGCTTACGGCGATACCCCCGAAATTGGCATTTTCTCCTTTATCACAAGGGCCACTTCGGGCTTTGCAATTTATTGGAAACTCAATATCATTGTCAAAAAGGACAACAAGGTGATCCATTCAAAGGAAGTAAGCCACGAGCTTGAGTTTTTTAATATGACAGGTTATGCAAGTGCGCTGAGGTGGATGGCTGCTTTTGAATTTGTGCAAAATTTTAATCGCCTTTCCCGGGAAGCTTTGGGGTTAATTCCAACCTCTGATGAAAAAATTGTTCTTGGAAGCTGGGAAAACTACGAGCAAATGATTAAGGCAGCACGCCCCGACCTGAGCAAAACATACCTGAAATTAAAGGGAGGCTGGACGGCGGGAGGAAATTTTGCAGGACAGTTTAGTTTTGCTGAAGATTCAACATCTGAGTTTAATTTAAAACGAGGATTTGCATGGGAGTTCACCCCTCCAAGCTTTTCAGAGCTATTAGCCAGCGCATTAACCAATGCAACCGGGGTGGACTTTCTCTATAACCAAAGAAGCAAGTCTCAGGTTAATGCCTCCCTCGAATTTTCTCCAGACATGGCATTTGGACTCAAAATGAAGTGGTATAACTTTGAAACGCGATCGGTTAAAACCGGCGAAACCATGAGCTATGTTTCCAACCCGGTTACCACCGAGATATTTTCCCGAAATCACTGCACTGCTGGTTCCTGTTTACACCTTCAGCCGTTTTTATTGTCAATCCACCAATAATTCCTTAATAATCATTTTGACTTTCTCAATTTCACCATCTGATAATCTGTCTAATGCTTTAAATATTCTTTGCTTATCAATGGTACGAATCTGGTCAAGAACAATCCAGCCTTTTTTATTGTCGTGCTTTACTTCAACGCGTGTAGGATATTTCTTTGATTGACTAGTCATAGGTGCAATAATAACCGTATTGAGAAATTTATTCATCTCATCAGGCGAAATAACCACACAAGGCCTGGTCTTTCTAATCTCACTTCCAATGGTTGGGTCAAGATTTACCAATACTATTTGGTATTGCTTTAAATCCATTCTTCAAAATTTTCGTCTTCAAAAATATCCGTCATTAGTGCCTTGTCGTCACCGGCTTCATGCATCTTTTTAAATGCGGTTTCCCAGCCTTTTCGAGGTTTTGCTTTAGATTTAATTATTATGTGTCCCTTTTCTAATATCAATTCCACAGTGTCTTTGATATTATACCTTTCCAAAAGGGTTTTGCTTAAACGGATTCCCTTTGAATTGCCTATTTGAATCACTGATACCTCCATAACCAATATTTTTTGTAATCACAAAGTTATTACAAAATCTAAAATCATCAATGATTTTCTGTCTTTTTGTCCTGGGAACCGTTTAATGCCCCAATTTTAATTTTTCTCTTAAATTTTCAATTGGGCTAGTCCAGGTCTTTTTTATATCTGCATATTGACCTGTTGGTGTTTTGTTAATTAGTCCATTTTCATAAACTATGTCCATACCCTTTAAATGTCCATATTTAACCGAGCAATGAACCTTAAACATGTAAACAAAATCGTTGATTCTACCTATTGCCTTTTTATTATTGTTTGTCTTGATGAAACGAATTTTTGATCCCTCGGTCAGGGGAACTACACTTTTTGTGTCGTAAATAATCCTGTCGTGAAGCAATTGCTCTTCAAGCCTATGCTCAAAAATCTCATCAATGTTTTTTAAATCCTTTTTTACAATATCAGCAATAAAAACAGAATAATAAGTTAGGATGTTAACAAAGACAATGCACTTTCGTTTTTCAACAAAAAACAGATGAGCGTTCCAGTCCGACAATTTTATTTCATTAAAATCATCTGGCAAGGTTTCCTCCACATTTCCAATGAAGTCCTTAAGTTTTTTTGTACAATATACCCTTGTCATTTTGTATCTCTTTCAATTTTGAACTATTCCATTTTTTTCAGTCTAAAAAATTCTGGCAAACTTGTTCTAATTTGAAAATCAAATTCATCAACTTTATTTTTAAGATAATTAACGTCTTTCTCAATTCTTTCAAAGCGTTGATTCACTGCATAACCTTTGAGTAAATAGTCTTTGAGCACTTTATTCGCCCATATCCTAAATTGAGTACCTTGTTTTGATTTCACCCTATATCCAACCGATATAATAACATCCAAGTTATAATGTTCAATCTGTCTTTCAATCTTCCTATCGCCTTCTATTTGAACTATCGCAAAATTTGCGACAGTTGCTCCTCTATCAAGTTCAGCTTCAGTGAAAACGTTATTAATATGTTTACCAATAGTTTTTACATCTCTGTTAAAAAGTGCTGCAATTTGATTACGATTTAACCAAACGGTATCATTACCTAGCTTAACTTCGACCCTGGTGAAATTATCAGCCTGATATACAACAATTTCATTTTTATTCTCGGAGGTGTCCATCATTCAGCTATTTTTTTAATAATGCTTTAAGTAATCCGTGCATTTTTGAGAGAATGCCGTTTCTTTTCGGCATAGAAAAAACCATCCTCAATTCCTCCCAAAACCCTTAGGGTTTTTCAAACGATTTGTAAATATAAAAGGAACGGGTGAATGGAATGCAAAGGTGTTCGAAAAACTTAAATTTTTGTGGCCCGGAAAAAGGGGAAGCTAGCATTGTAAAGAAAATAACTTTTAGTTAACATATTCACCAAAAGATATGTTTTTCTGTGAACATGTGCTTTATGCTTGCCACTAATGCGGCAGTAACCGTAGTTGCCGGCATATGAAGACGAAAACTATCAACCGAAAATACAGCTGATAAAATGCCCCAAACGTCAAAACTACACATAACCAGGCAATTATGGTTACCGCATGTTGTGGCGCGTTTTTCTTTATGCTATCATAGGGTTTATTTGTATTTTTCCGCCAATTGCTCTTAATACTTTCATGATAGTCTCAAACTGAGGTTTAGATCCATCCGATAAAGCTTTGTATAAACTAGGCCTACTTAATCCAGTTTCTTGAGCAATTTTTGTCATGCCGATTGATTTTGCAATATGGCCGATTGCTGTAATTACGTCGGAGTCATTTCCTTCTGCTAAAACAGCATTAAGATATTCTGCAATCATCTCGTTACTATGTAAATAGTCTGCTATATCAAATTTTGAAGTTTCCATTCGTCAGTTTTTTCAATTAGGTACATTTACCACACTGTATTCATTTGGATACAAATTCATACAATCTTTTCTATACAAGAAATCACTGTTGTCCGACTAAATTCTGATGTCGGCATTTTTTGGTGATAACTTACTGATTTACTGTGGCGGGTTTGCTTCCGGAGCAAACTGACCCCCACTATTTCAACTCCAATTTGATTTGTTGTTCAAAGCCAGGAGGCCCAAGGGAGTTGCTCCCATATTCTCTTCTTTTGCTGCGTAACAATTCAAAAACATCCAACATGCTGATCAAATGAAGGCGAACCAGTGATGCCACCACCGAAAATGCTTTCTTGGTCTGGGCTATCTTTTGAACAACCGTCAGTAGCAGTTGGGCGATTAGGGTGCACCATACTTGTGTTCGGATGGCATTTTCATTTTCACCGTAGAAATAATGAAGTTGAAAGTTTTGCTTCATTTTTTTGAACAGAATTTCGATGCCCCAGCGCTTTTTATAAAGAAATGCTACCTCCTCAGCCTCAATATCAAAATTATTGGTCAGAAACTCATAGTAGCGGTTTCTCTCGTCCTGATAACAAACCTTGCGCAAACGTAATGTCCTTTCTTGATCAAGTCGTTTTCTGCCGGTATCATCCTCTGGATGGTAGTTCATCTCTATGGTTTCGTCCCTGAGTACTTTGGCTTGTCCCTTCTTACGATAATGCTCCCGATGGGTAAAAAGTACTGTGTATACGGCATTCTTCTTTAGCCTGGTTACGAAATATACCTGCTGCTCTGTCCACAGGGCAAATTGATGATAAAAGTTGTATGCCCTATCAAATACAATCATGCTGTGTGAGATCAATTCCAGGCTTTTCAGGAAGTTCTTGTCATGCACCTTGGCTGCCGTAATCTTGATAAACCGTCCAACCGATTGCACTGCATCAATAAGCATATGCACTTTCAGTCCACCTTTTTTCTTTCCATCGCCTCTAGGGTTGCGGCCAACCCCTTTTAGTATGTCACTAAACAGACGGATAGTCGTGGAATCGATCAATAATACCTCTTTAAACGTCAAGCCAAAGGTTCGGCTGTCCGACAAAAATGAATGGTATTTTTTCACCAGGGTAAAATATAATTCCTCAAAGAAAGCATTGTCCCTGTTGCGCAAACCATCACAGGCTGTGCTCTTGGCCGGGGCTTGGCCCAATCCAAGGTGATTTAATTTGCCACGAAATGCCCGCAAACCCTCGCATATCTCTGTCATGGAGTCACAACGACTCAATATACCAAATAGCAGGGTGATTAAATGCGTGCGCGTCTTAAATGACTTGTAGTACCGGTCACTCTGATGTTTGTTTATTAACCCTTGTATGTTGACTTTATCGATCAAATTCAAAATTTGTTTGAAAACCGGCTGTCCGACAAATTTTATTTCCGTATTTTTATCCATGTTGATGTTTGTTTGTGTGGTAACTGCAAACATACAACATGGGGGTGAAACATTCTGGGAGTAGCCCCCTTTTTTAAATCAGTTATTTTTGTCGGACACTACTGATAAAAACCTATTAGATGATTTAATAGTTGTGGCCACATAGTTTTAAGTTTTAGAATTTAAGAAATACATAGTTTGGTTCAAAAGGTTTGAATACTCTAAACCGCAGAATAATAAAGCGT